>NZ_LVIA01000024.1:0-49772 GCF_001596805.1 Halomonas sp. KX33721
GCGCCACGCCGGCAGGGCACGCCCCAGGGTGGGCCGCTGAGCCCACTGCTAGCGAACATCCTGCTGGATGACGTGGACAAGGAGCTGGAACGCCGCGGTCACCGCTTCTGCCGCTACGCCGACGACCTGCAGGTATACGTCAGGAGTCAGCGAGCGGGTGAGCGCGTCATGGCCAGCCTGAGTGATTTTCTCGGGAGCTCACTCAAGCTCACGGTCAATCGCGCCAAGAGCGCAGTGGACCGCCCCTGGAACCGGGGGTACCTGGGCTACACGCTGACCCGGCACAGGCGGCCGAAGCTGACGCTGGCCAAGGCCAGCCTGCAGCACCTGATGCAGCGTGTCCGCGAGATCCTCAAGCGTGGCAGGGGGCGCAACATACGGCGCGTGATCGAAGAGTTGACCCCGGTCCTACGGGGCTGGGCCAGCTACTTCAGCCTCGTCGACGTGAAGCGCCCGTTGGAAGCGCTGGATCAATGGATGCGACGCCGACTACGTTGCGTGATCTGGCGGCAATGGAAGCGCCCACAAACCTGGCGCCGGAAACTCCTGGCACTGGGTCTGGACGAGCAACGTGCCTGGAAGTCAGCGGGAAATGGTCGAGGCCCTTGGTGGAACGCCGGAGCGTCGCACATGAATCAGGCCCTGCCACGGAAGTGGTTCGACCGTCTGGGTCTGATCTCGGTACTCGATACGGTAAGATGGCTTAGTCGTTCTTCATGAACCGCCGTGGTACGGAACCGTATGCCCGGTGGTGTGGGAGGGCGCCGGGGGTGACCCCGGCCCCTACTCGATTCTGCCCACTATATCAACGTGGCGCGATAGACAGGAGCAACAAGGCGGTGGCAAAAGCAAAAAGTGCCTTTGTCTGTACTGAATGTGGTGCAGAGTATCGTAAATGGCAGGGCCAGTGTACGAGCTGCCAAGAGTGGAACACGCTAACGGAGGTCAAGCTGGCAAGCGCTCGGCCCGGTAGCGGCACCACTACCGGGCGCGCCGGGTACGCAGGCGATCTATCACGAGATGTAGTCGACCTCAGTAATGTCGATTTAAGCGAGGTGCCAAGGCTGAGCTCCACCTTTGCAGAGTTTGACCGCGTGCTAGGCGGCGGCTTGGTGCCGGGCTCCGCCGTTTTGTTGGGTGGCAACCCAGGGGCTGGTAAATCGACGCTGCTGCTACAAACTGCCTGTAAGCTTGCCCAGCAGCGGCGTATTCTCTACGTCACGGGGGAGGAGTCGCTTTCCCAGGTGGCTATGCGCGCCCACCGCCTGCAGCTACCCACTAACGGGCTGAAGATGCTAGCGGAAACCAGCGTAGAGACGATCCTCGCGGTGGCCGAGCGGGAGAAACCGGAAATACTGGTGATTGATTCCATCCAAACCATGCACTTGGAAGATATCAGTTCTGCCCCTGGCGGCGTTGCCCAGGTACGCGAATCCGCTGCCGCGCTTACCCGCTTTGCCAAGCAGACTAATACCGTGCTGCTGCTGGTGGGCCACGTCACCAAGGATGGCACCCTTGCGGGTCCCAAAGTGCTAGAGCATATGATTGACGCCTCGCTGCTGCTGGAAGGCGGTGCCGACTCCCGCTTTCGGACGCTGCGTGGGCAGAAGAACCGCTTTGGCGCGGTCAATGAGTTGGGCGTGTTCGCCATGCTGGAGCAGGGGCTGAAAGAGGTAAAAAACCCCAGCGCGATATTTCTTTCGCGTCAAGAGGAGCAAGCGCCGGGCAGTCTCGTCATGGTGGTGTGGGAAGGTACGCGACCCATACTGGTAGAGGTCCAAGCGCTGGTAGACGAGTCGGCACTAGGTAACCCGCGCCGCGTTGCCGTGGGGGTAGATCAAAACCGCCTCGCCATGCTATTAGCCGTTCTTAACCGTCACGGCGGACTGTTTACCGGCGATCAGGATGTATTTCTTAACGTGGTGGGCGGTGTCAAAGTGCTGGAAACCAGCGCCGACCTCGCCGTGCTGCTGGCGGTGGTTTCCAGTCTGCAGAACCGGGCTCTGCCCAAAGAGCTGGTCGTGTTTGGCGAAGTGGGCCTGTCTGGCGAGATACGCCCGGTACCCAGCGGCCAAGAGCGTATTGCAGAAGCCGCCAAACACGGCTTTTTACGGGCCATCGTGCCCCGTGCCAATGCGCCCAAGCAGGCGCCGAAAGGAATGGAAGTAATTCCCGTGGATAAATTGAGCGATGCTCTGGAAGCACTGTAACCTCAGCTATGCTTATCATAAGGGCAGCTAAAGCCAAGTCCACGTTCAAAAAAGGAGAGGGATGATGAGTTCGATTCGATTAACCCAATATAGCCACGGAGCGGGCTGCGGCTGCAAAATCGCCCCGGACGTACTCGATGGCATTCTCGCCAAGGCCGGACCTGCAGCCGGGCATCAGCGGCTGATCGTGGGCAACCAGGGGCGTGAAGACGCCGCCGTATACGATCTCGGCGACGGTCGCGGCATGATTGCCACCACCGACTTTTTCATGCCTATTGTCGATGACCCTTTTGATTTTGGCCGTATTGCCGCGACCAACGCCATTAGCGATGTGTACGCCATGGGTGGCACACCGGTCATGGCACTGGGCATTTTAGGCTGGCCGCTGGATAAACTTGGCCCAGAAATCGCCGGTGATGTGGTGGCGGGTGCCCAGGCCGTTTGCCGTGAACTGGGCATTGCCCTGGCCGGCGGTCACTCCATTGATGCCCCTGAGCCGATGTTTGGTTTAGCAGTGAACGGGCTGGTCGATCTTGAGCACTTAAAACTCAACAGCCAAGCTAAGCCCGGCGACCTGCTGTTTCTCACTAAACCGTTGGGCGTCGGGCTATTAACCACAGCGGAAAAGCGCGGCTTGCTAGAAGCCGGGCATCATGGCCTAGCCCGTGAAACCATGCTCAAACCCAACACCATTGGTATCGCGCTCTCCAAAGTGAAGGGCGTCAACGCCATGACGGATGTTACCGGCTTTGGTTTGGCAGGGCATCTCACCGAAATGTGCAGTGCCAGCGGTGTGATGGCGCAGATTGATTTCCGCCGTCTGCCCCGGTTAGCTGAAGCGGAAGGCTATCGCCGCCAAGGTGCCGTGCCCGGCGGCACCGTACGCAATCGCGACGCCCTGGGTAGCGTGCTGCCCGTCATGGATGAAGCCCACTGGCAGTGGCTCTGCGACCCGCAAACTTCTGGCGGGCTGCTGATTAGCGTAGACCCCGCATGGGAAGATGACGTTGAGCGTATTGGTCGTGAGTACGGCCTAACGTTGGAGCCGTTCGGTACCCTAAAAGCACCCCAGGGAGACGCTAAAATCGAGGTTATTGGATGACCCTGCCGACCACGCCTGCGTCCCTTGAGGTGATTGCGTCAAACACGCCGCTGATTGATGTACGCGCCCCGGTAGAGTTTGCCCAAGGCAGCCTGCCGGGGGCGGTCAACCTACCGCTGATGGTGGATGAAGAGCGCCACCAGGTAGGCATTGCCTACAAGCAGCAGGGCCAGCAAGCCGCCATCGCGCTGGGTGAGCGGCTGGTCAGCGGTGAAATAAAGCAAGCGCGTGTCGCCGCTTGGCAGGCCTACTTAGCCCAGCACCCGGATGCGAGGATCTACTGCTTTCGCGGTGGTCTGCGCTCGCAAATTGCCCAGCAGTGGCTTGTCGATGCAGGGCTTCATCGCCCACGCATTGAAGGCGGCTGGAAAGCGCTACGCCAGCAGCTCTGCCAACGGATTGACGAAGCCGCGCAGCAGCCTATGCTGGTGGTGGCAGGGCTCACCGGCTGCGCTAAGACGAAGCTGATTAACCAACTGCCCAACGGCATTGATTTGGAAGCCTGCGCCAATCATAAAGGTTCTGCTTTTGGGCGGCAGCCCGACGAACCCACCACCCAAATCGATTTTGAGCACGCGCTGGGCCAGCGTTTGATTGGGCAGCCGGGTAAGCTTGTGTTGGAAGATGAGTCCCGACAGATTGGCAATGCCAATCTCCCGCTCGATTTTTGGCATGCCCTACAGCAAGCGCCGCGTATTCGTATCGAAATGCCGCTAGATTGGCGGCTAGATCAGCTACGCCGCGACTATATCGAAGCGCTAGAGCAGGGTTACGCCGCTCGCTTTGGCCCAGAGGAAGGGTGGCAGCGCATGCAGCGTCAACTGGCGAGCGCGTTAGAGCGGCTGGCAAAACGCCTGGGCAATGCCCGGCTACAGCGTTTGCAACGTATGCAGGCCATGGCTTTCCGTGCCCATGCCGCCGGGGATATCCAAGCCCATGAGGCGTGGCTTGCCCCGCTGCTGACCGAATATTACGACCCGCTCTACCGTTACCACTTGGAGAAACAGCAGGGAAACCGGCCCACAGAACTTCATATAGGAGATTGGGAGAGCTGTCTCGCCGCTGCCAAACAGTGGAGTGCTTAGCGGCGGCAGGTGGTGGGGGTTAAGCGCGTTTCAGCCACTGGGTCATGACGCGATCTAACAGCGGTGCCAAGCGCTGAAAGCGCGTGGGGTCTTCCAGTATCTGCTCATCGGTTTGCACAAAGAGCCCGCTGGAAGGGCTTTTCGCCGTGGGCCGCTCGTTGGCGTTCAGCAGCGGTGCTACGCTGGCCTGGGTCGTTTCAAAGTGGCATAGCAGGCCCGCCACGCGGCCTGCGTCCCAGCTAAACCCTTGCAGCGGGGAGGCGGCACTGCCGCCTAATGGTAGCGCGCCATCGGGTAGGCTAAACACCAGGCGGTGCCACATAAAGGCCTCAAACTGCTCGGGTAGGTCGAAGGTGCTTTCCGGGGCTAGGGTGACAGTATGCCAGCCGGTTTCGGGGTAGGTGCCTGGGGCGACGACCGCCTCAAGCGCTTCCGCGATCCATAGCGCCCCTAGGCCAATGCCCAGAATAGGTTTTTGGCCGTCCAAGTAGCGATTGATCAGTTTGCGCTCCGCTTTATGCCAAGCGGGCGGTTCGCTCAACAGGGCTTCGGGGCCATCTAGCACGATGAGCGCATCGCACTCCCCAGGGCGAGGCGTGAGTTCGCCCGCGTAGAGGTGAAAAACGGTGTAACTATGGCCCATACTCTCAAGCCAGTCGGTCAGACGGGCGGGACCATGGTCAGGGCCGTGCTGTAGCAGATGAATATGCATGGTAATCTCCTCGCCGGCCGAGCACATCAAACGCCGCGGGGTCGCCCGCTGCGTGGGTGCGACGATAACGCATCGCGTTCATTTCACCAACTCAGTTTCATAGACTCAGTTTCACAAACCTAGTGACTCAGGAATTCAGCATGGTGGCTAAACCCCCAGGATTTTATCAGCGGCTTCAACTGCTGCCGCTGCCCGCCCAGCAAGCCTTTATGGCAGCACTGTGCGAGCGGCTGTTACCTAACTACGCCCTTTATGAGCAAACCAGCGGCCATGGCGATGGGCACACCCTGCGCACTGTGCTGAATCTTGTATGGGAGCGCCTTAGCGTACCCAACGCCAGCATCGACTTTGCCCGCCAAGCGGAAAAGCTGGCCGAATGCGAGCCGCCGGAGGGCGATGAGAGTTTTGGCGCACGTCGGGCGCTGGATGCGGTCGTGTCGATCTCTGCGTTACTCGATACGCTGCAAGGCGAATCCCCCGAAGCCGTGCTGGATGTCAGCCGCACCTCGCGGGCTGGTGTACGGGCGTTCATCGAACTCACCGAAGGGGAAGTGGACGCTCAAGCATTGGCGCTGATCATTCGCGACCATCCGCTGATGGAAGACGAAAACGACTTCCAAGATGCGGTTCTGGAAGCGGTCAGCGGGTCGATCAATAAAACAACACTCAAAGAGATTCGCACGCTTGGGCGCAATAACGGCATTAGTAATTTGGGGCTAACACTGGATGAGGAAGCCGGGGCAGAGTAACTGCCCCAGCCTAAAACGTCGCGCGGCTTATAAACGCATTTCGATGCCGCGTTCGGCCATATAGCGTTTTGCTTCTGGAATGGTGTACTCGCCAAAGTGGAAGATACTCGCGGCCAGTACCGCATCGGCACCGCCTTTCAGCACGCCATCCACCAAATGATCTAAATTGCCGACGCCGCCGGAAGCAATCACCGGCACACTCACCGCCTCAGAAATGGCATGGGTGACGCCTAGGTCAAAGCCAATCTTCGTGCCGTCACGATCCATACTGGTCAGCAGCAGCTCGCCTGCGCCAAACTCGACCATTTCCTTGGCCCACTCCACCGCATCCAGGCCGGTGGGGCGACGGCCGCCGTGGGTGAAAATCTCCCAGCGGTCAGGCTCGCCTTCCTTAGACACTTTTTTAGCGTCAATCGCCACCACAATGCACTGGCTGCCAAAACGCTCGGCGGCTTCACGCACAAACTCAGGGTTCGTCACCGCCGCGGTGTTGATCGAGACCTTATCCGCCCCAGCGTTCAGCATGGTGCGGATATCGTCGCAGGTACGAATGCCGCCGCCGACGGTTAAGGGAATAAACACCTCGCCTGCAATCCGCTCGACCATATCCACCGTGGTGGCGCGGTCTTCGTGGCTCGCGGTGATATCAAGAAAGGTGATTTCATCGGCACCCTGCTGGTTATAGCGCTGGGCGATCTCCACCGGGTCGCCCGCATCACGAATACCCACAAAGTTGACGCCTTTCACTACGCGCCCGGCATCCACATCCAGGCAGGGGATAATGCGTTTGGCTAAGCTCATTCGCTACCTCCACTCAACTGATCGCTTAAGCGCTGGGCTTCAGCGACATCCAGGCTGCCTTCGTAAATCGCCCGTCCGGTAATTGCGCCCAAAATGCCGCTATCGGCCACATCACACAGGGCGCGGATATCGTCCAGATTGGTTACACCGCCGGAGGCGATCACCGGCAGACCGCCTTCGCGGGCAAGAGCAGCGGTCGCTTCCACGTTGACACCCTGCATCATGCCGTCGCGGGCAATATCGGTGTACACAATGCTGGAAACACCGTCGTTAGCGAAGCGCTTGGCAAGCTCGGTTGCTTTGATGGTGGAGACTTCTGCCCAGCCGTCGGTGGCGACGTAGCCATCTTTGGCATCCAGGCCAACAATAATATGGCCGGGGAAGGCGCGGCACATGTCACCCACAAACTCAGGCTCTTTGACCGCTTTGGTGCCAATGATCACGTAGGAAACACCAGCGCTGAGGTAGTGTTCAATCGTCTCTGCCGAGCGGATGCCGCCGCCAATTTGAATCGGCAGGTTAGGGTAAGCGCGGGCAATGGCGGTGACCGCCTCACCGTTCACCGGCTTGCCTTCAAAGGCACCGTTCAAATCCACTAGGTGCAAACGGCGCGCGCCTGCTTCTACCCAGCGCGCGGCCATGGCCACCGGGTCGTCGCCATAGGAGGTCGCATCGTCCATGCGGCCCTGCTTTAAGCGCACACACTGGCCGTCTTTGAGATCAATCGCGGGAATTACCAACATAGTGAAACCTCTCAGGGCGTCCAGGTGACAAAATTTTCCAGCAGGCGAAGGCCCGCACGGGAGCTTTTTTCCGGGTGGAACTGCACGGCAAAGGTGGCGTCGCGGCCAATCGCCACATGAGCGCTCACACTACCGTACTGGGTGGTGCCGAATACCTGGGCATCGTCGGCGGCATTCACGTAATAGCTGTGCACGAAATAGAAGTGCTCATGATTATCGATGCCTGTCCAGAGCGGATGCTCGTGGTGTTGATTCACCAGGTTCCAACCCATGTGCGGTACTTTCAAGCGCTGCTCTTGCGCGTCGCGCATATTGGCCGGGAAGCGGTCTACGCTGCCTTGGAAAAACCCCAGGCAGTCCACGCCGCCATTCTCTTCGCTGCGCTCCATCAGCATCTGCTGGCCCACACAAATGCCCAGCAGCGGTTTGGCTTGGCGGGTCAACACGTCATCCACTAGGCCGCGCAGTTCGGTGCGTTCGAGTTCGCCAATGCAGTCACGAATGGCGCCCTGGCCGGGCAGTACTAGGCGGGTAGCGCCCAGAATACGCCGTGGGTCGCGGGTGATGATCACATTCTCATGGGTGACGTGCTCAAGCGCTTTAGCCACGGAGTGTAGGTTGCCCATTCCATAATCGATTACCGCAATGGTCATGAAGCGCTCCTTAAGGTCGTGGGCGATAGATTCGTAGGCGAGAGGCGTGCCGTTACGCCGCTAACCGCAACGATCGGCATTATAAGCTGCCTTTGGTAGAGGGCATTTGCCCAGCCATGCGCGGGTCTTCCGCAACGGCCATACGCAGTGCGCGGCCAAAGGCTTTGAAAATGGTTTCGGCCTGATGGTGAGCATTAAAGCCTTTTACGTTGTCGATATGCAGCGTCACTCGAGCATGGTTCACAAAGCCTTGGAAAAATTCCCAGAACAGCTGCGTATCCATACTGCCAATGGTATCGCGGGTGAACTCGACATTCATATAAAGGCCGGGGCGGCCGGAGAAATCAATCACTACCCGAGAGAGCGCCTCATCCAGCGGCACATAAGCGTGGCCGTAGCGGTAGATGCCGCGCTTATCGCCAATGGCCTCGTTGAATGCCTGGCCCAGGGTGATGCCCAAATCTTCAACGGTGTGGTGGTCGTCGATATGCAGGTCGCCTTTGGCATGAATATCGAGATCTACCATCCCATGCCGAGCCACTTGATCCAGCATGTGGTCTAGAAACGGAACGCCAGTTTCACAGTTCAAGCGGCCTTCGCCGTCAAGGTTGACGCTGACCGTAATCTGCGTTTCGTTGGTGTCACGGCTTACCGTGGCAATACGCGCTGACATGTTGCATCTCCTGCGCCGGGGCGCACTCTGAGGAATAATCGGCGGGCGGCAACTGCGGCCAAAACAACCATTATAGAGAATCGGCGCCCCCATCCGCTACAATGCGGGGAATGTCGCCGCTGTTTGCGGCGCTAACATAGCAGCCTAGCTGCGTTGGCAACGAGGATTTCACCATGCCGGTGACACTGCAATATGTCGACCAGGCCCGTTGGGAAGCAGAAGAGCAGGTGCGCATCGACTTAGTGCGCATATATGAAGACGCGCCCCAAGAGCGCATGCCCACTCCCACGGTTTTGCCATTTATCGAACAGCATTTAAAGGAACAGCAATTTTTTGCCTGTGCCCACTTCAATGACCGCCTGTTAGGCGCGGTGGCGGTGCAAGAAGCCGACGACCGCGCCTGGTGGCTGTCTGAGCTATGCGTGCGTAAAACTACGCGTCGTCGCGGTGTCGGCTCACGGCTGATGGCGCTAGTGGGCGAGCAAGCCAAGCAAGATGGCCGCGTACTGCGTATTGCTACCACCACTCTGCCGCTGGCAGACCGAGTACTGCTATCGAAATTAGGCTTTCGACCCGTTGCCGAGACCTCGTCTTCTGCCCCGGACCTGCCGGCGACCAGTGATTTTGTTGAGCTAGACCCACAAGGAAAAGGGTAATGAAACAGCTATTACGTATTTTGCTGGCCGCCATAGGCATTTTAGCCATTGTGGCAGTGGCCGCCGTGGTGTACGTCACCACCTTTTTAGACCCAGAAGACTTCAAACCACGCTTAACCGCTGTGGTCGAGGAGCAAACCGGCCTGAACTTAGCTCTGGAAGGCCCGATTACCTGGTCGTTTTACCCTCGTATTGGTGTCAGCGTTGAGCAGGCGCGCGCCTGGCTGCCTGATCAAGCACAAGATGAAACCGCCTTCGCCGCCATTAACCGTGCTGAAGTGAGCGTTGCCTTTGCTCCGCTGCTGCGCGGAGAGATTGCCGTGGATGGCCTGACGCTGGATGGCATGCGCCTCAATTTGGAGAAGAACGCTGAAGGCGAGGGCAACTGGCAGCCGCTGTTGGAGCGACTCTCTGAGCACAACAACGAATCCGCTGAAACCGTGCTAGCTCCGGCAAGTGCTGGCCCCAATGCCGATGCAGGCAGCCTCTCGGTGGTATTAAGCATCGCCAGCGTCGAAGTAAAAAATGCTGATATTCGTTACCGCGATGAGCAGAATCAAGCGCTCTGGCGGGTTCAGCCGCTGAATATTTCAGGCACCAATGTGAATCCGGTACGCTCCTTCCCGCTAAAAGCCATGTTCACGCTTACTAAGCATGACCGGCTGGATGCCGAAGAGCTTGAGCGCGCGCCAAACATGACCAGCGAGGTAAATCTTGAAACACGCCTGCGGCTTGGCCTAGAAGATGAACAGATCATCTTTGAAAACACCCAGCTAACCACGCATACCCGTCAGGGAGAAGCGAGCGAACCGCAGCAGCTCAGCTTAAAAGCGGCTGAAATTGTTGCCCGTTTAGCTGAGCAACAACTAAGCGTTACCGAAGGCGTGCTGGAAGCTGGGCTGCGCCACCCAGAAAACTGGCAAGGCAGTCTTGCCGTTGCCCTAGCATTTGGCCTGGAAACCGATTTTGCCGCCCAAACCGCGCAGCTTAAAGAGGTTCAGCTCACCGGGCCGGACGGCCTGCGTGTAAGCGGCCACTTGAATGTCGAGCAACTGCTGGACGCGCCGCAGTACAGCGGGCAACTGACCGCCGCGCCGTTTACGCTGCGGCCTTGGATTTCCCGCACGGGTGTGAAGCTCAATACTGCCAGCGAAGCCGCACTTAGCGATGTCGCGCTCACCAGCCCCATCGAAGGCAGCTTGAAGCGTATCTCCCTGCCGCGCCTCTCGCTGGTGGTAGATGACAGCACCTTTACCGGCGATATTGCCGCCGCGCTGGATGGTACCCAGCTCTCCTTCAACCTAGAAGGCGATACGCTCAATCTGGATCACTACCTGCCTGGCCCCGAAACCGCGCAGCAAGCCAGCCGTGGCCTGCTGCGTAAAGCCTTTGCTCAAACCAGCGGAACGCTGCTGCCCCAGGCATGGTTAAGTACGCTCACCCTTCAGGGCGATTTGAGCGTCGACCAACTGCTACTGGCTGGGCTGACTTTTGACGATACTCAGCTGGCGCTGCGCGGTGAAAACGGCAACCACCGCCTCACTGCCTTTGAGTCCCGTTTCTACGAAGGGGAATTGAGCGCCACCGGCCAGCTGGATGCCACTGGTGATGTACTGGAGTGGCAGCTCTCGCCCAGCATTAGCAATGTGCAGGTAGCACCGTTAATCGAAACCTTCAGCGAAGAAGAGGCCCCGCTGCGCGGACGCTTCAATCTAGACGGCGCGCTGACTACCCAAGGCAACCGCCGCGATGTGCTCACCAGCAACCTCAACGGCGAATTAACCGCGCGGCTCAACGATGGCGCGATTCTACGCACCAACATCTCCCGAGAGATGTGCGAGCTGGTTGCTCAGCTAGAAGGCCAGCAGGTGGAGCGAGAATGGCACCCGGACACCCGCTTTGAGCGTTTTGAAGCCACCTTCCAGGTGCGCAACGGCGTGGTTGAAAGTGACGACTTGCTGATTACGCTACCGGGTATCAACGTGCAAGGGGAGGGCGACTTCAACCTCAATAGCCTCAACTTCACGACTCAAGCGAACGCACGGCTAGTGGATACCGCTGACGCCGCCTGCCAAGTCAACCCACGGCTTCAGCAGCTGTCGCTGCCGGTAAGCTGTGAAGGCCATGTAGGTGACGATAAAGCCCAGTGGTGCCGCTTCGACCGCACCGCCTTCGAAGCATCGGTGGTTGATCTGCTGCGTAACGAAGCCGGGAGCCGGGTAGAAGAAGAGCTAGAAGAGCGGATTGGTGAATCCATCGACCGCATTGATGAGCGCTTAGGCGAAGGCGCAGGCCAAGAGCTGCGTGACGGTATTCGTCGCCTGTTTAACTAACCAAAGACTGCTTAACGCCTAGCCGCGTTAATGCATCACGCACCGCACGCGCCGGCCTTACCGCCGGCGCTGTCGTTCATAGCGAGTGTTTTAAGGAATAACGATGGCCGATATGCCCACGCCGTGCCTACCGGCGGAAGAGTTTCAACACCGGCTGCTCACTTGGTTTAACAAGCATGGCCGCCACGACCTGCCTTGGCAGTCGCCGCGCAGCGCCTACCGGGTTTGGGTGTCTGAAATTATGCTGCAGCAAACCCAAGTGACTACAGTGATTCCCTACTTTGAGCGCTTTATGTCCCGCTTCCCCACGCTGGAAGCCCTGGCCACCGCGCCGCAAGATGACGTATTGCACCACTGGACGGGCCTGGGCTATTACGCCCGTGCCCGCAACCTGCACAAAGCGGCCCAGGTCGCCATGGAAGAGCACGGTGGCGAGCTACCCACCGAGAGCGTAGAAACGCTGATGGCGCTACCTGGTATTGGCCGCTCTACCGCTGGCGCGATTATCTCCCAAAGCACCGGCCGGCAGGCCGCTATTCTGGATGGCAATGTAAAGCGCTCGCTCACCCGTCTACACGCGGTAGCGGGCTGGCCGGGCAAGCCAGCAGTAGAACGCTCGCTGTGGGCGCTGGCCGAATACTTTACGCCCACCACACGGCTGGCGGATTACACCCAAGCCGTGATGGATTTTGGCGCGACACTGTGTAAGCGCAGCAAACCCGACTGTTTGATTTGTCCATTTAATGACGTATGCCGCGCCTACGCCCAAGGCGAGCCGCAGCGCTACCCAGAATCTAAGCCCAAAAAAGCCACCCCCACCCGCGAAACCATTATGTTGATGCTACGCGACCCACAAGGGCGCGTATGGCTAGAGCAGCGGCCACCTAGCGGCCTATGGGGCGGTTTATGGAGCCTGCCGCAGTTTGAGCGCCACAGCGAACTCAACGACTGGCTGGAAGACAACACCAAAGCCCCCGAGCGCCACGCTGCGCTGCCCAGCTTCACCCACACCTTCAGCCATTTTAAGCTGATGATTACGCCGCAGCCTGTTACCTGCAAACGAATCAGCGGCGTTCGCGAAAGCGGCGTATGGTATGACGTTAATCATCCGCCTGCGTTAGGCTTAGCGGCACCGGTTAAATCGCTGTTAAGCCAGTTGGCACCATTTACCCTAGACCCAACCCCAGGGCCTTCTTACTAACATCACAGGCTGACAGCCACCTACACACAACGTACTCAATAGGAGCACGCCATGAGCAACACGGTATTCTGCCGCAAGTATCAACAAGAGCTACCCGCGCTGCCGTTCCCGCCACTGCCGGGTAAGCAGGGCCAAGAGATTCAGGCCACGGTATCTAAAAAAGCGTGGGAAGAGTGGCAGGCGCTGCAAACCCGCCTGATCAATGAGAAGCACCTCAACATGCTGGAGCCAGAAGCACGCACCTATCTAATGGATCAGATGCAGCGCTTTCTAGATAACGAAACCACCGACCAAGCAGAAGGGTACGTGCCGCCCAGCCAGGCATAAACCTAGAAACGCAGCGCAAAGCCACGAATGGCGTGGCCTTTGCCACTTTTGGTTCAACGCCTGATGTGCCCTAAGCACGTGACTAGAAAGAAAGTTTCACAAAGGTGTTGACGAAAAGAGGAGCTTTTGGTTTAATACGCACCGTTGGCAAGGGCCAGATAGCTCAGTTGGTAGAGCAGGGGATTGAAAATCCCCGTGTCGGCGGTTCGATTCCGTCTCTGGCCACCACAACGTTGGGGTATCGCCAAGTGGTAAGGCACCGGTTTTTGGTATCGGCATTCCCAGGTTCGAATCCTGGTACCCCAGCCATTGCCAACAAGATTTCTTGTTGATTGGCTAGTCTAACGGCAACCCAATCAAGTTCTCAAGAAAATGCGAAGCGCCGACATAGCTCAGTTGGTAGAGCAACTGACTTGTAATCAGTAGGTCCCGGGTTCGACTCCTGGTGTCGGCACCACTTAAGTGGTTGAAAAGCAAAGCATTAGAGAATACAAAAGGCCACCCAAGCGGGTGGCCTTTTTTGTTGGGTCTATGGTGGGTATAGAAATACTGCAAGGTACTAGGCCTTCGATAAAAGTAAGGAAGACCTAGCCATTTCACAGCTGCACGAATTCCGGGACTCTGCGACCCCGTGTAGCGCTCAGGCCTGCTGGAAGAGCCTAGAGATTTTTTCTTGCCTGGGTGCTGCGGCTGGGATGGTCGTTGCCACCAAAGAAAAACGGTCTGCTTTCTGCTGGCTACGCACACCTGATCGCCACCCCCTATATACCTATTACCCTTCGAGAGCTTCAACGCGCCTGTAACATGGTGGTTGAAGCGTCGTTCTGGGGCGCAGGTCGGCGCTATAAATTGGGTGCTTACCTAGGGGGCCGGGAGTCTTAGATACCACCTCGCTTAATCGGCCACAAATGTCCCATCAGGCAGTTTGTGGCCGACAACTACCCCACCCAACCGGCCATTTTAATTGTCGCCAAGCGGCCAAAGTAGTTGGCAATAACTCGCCAGCGGTGCCACGACCTAGCATCGTGTCGATCGTCTAGACGATAAAGAGCCATGATCCAATCACTCGCTTATCCGGTCGTCGCGTTCACGCATGAGCCAATAGGTCAGACCTAAGGCCAGTATCATCCCCGCCAGGGCGGCCAGTTTGGCAGGATCAATGTCGGGGTCAAGGATGATGAACTTGCGGGCCAGTGCCAGGATCGCGATCAGAATGACGGTCTTGACCTGGATGATGCTTTCCTTACGCAGCGCCACTTTGACGATCGAATGCTTGAATTCCATCGCGATCAGGAGGGTCATGGTGGCACCGAATACCATCTGAAAAGCCTTATGATCCGTTGGATTCAGTGCATCCATGACGAGCAGCGTGAAGACGAGCCGAATCAACTGAATTAGCGACACCACGATGATGACGGCAATGACCGCCGACAGAACGAGAGCGACGACCTGCTCGAAGCGCTCGTAAAACGTCATCAACCGCCACTGGGAGCGCATCTCGTCAAGGGTCGTGTGGCCAGGTTCTTTATGCATAAGCGTTGCTCTCTCTTTCAATGAAACGTTAATGGAACGGGGAGTCCGAGCTGCCGTCCGGACGAAGACGGTATTGGTAAAGCATACCGGGAACGTGGCTGGCCAACTCTTCTCGCTGTCGGCGCATAGAGTTCAGCGCCTGCTCGACCCTCTTGAGATCGGTGATGTCCTCTACCGTCCCGTCTGCCGCTCTGGGCCGACCAGAGGCGTCGCCCTTGAATGTTGCCCGCAGGTGTATCCAGCGAACCTGCCCTCCGCTGACGATACGATACTGCAGATCAAGGGACTTTCCGCACATGGCAGCATCCCATGCCCTATCGAAGAGGGGGCGGTCTTCAGGGTGAATGCACTGCAGGAATCGCTCGAAGGCTATTGGCGCACCAACATCCAGGCCGAGCACGCGGCAGGCTTCATCGGAGCAAGTGAGGAGTTGCGAGCCAAGATCGAGATGCCAACTGCCAGAATGGGCATTCTGGTTAATCTGGTCGCCGTGTCGGGCTGAGATTTGAGGCGTCTCGTTCAAAGGTGACGCTCCTTAGGGGTGAAACAGAGGTTCCAAAGTTTCTGCAACTCGGAGCGCATTTCGTCAAAGATTGTGTGGCTGGGGTCGCTATGCATCGACTGGCCGGTGGCGCGTCCCACCAGGTGGGCCAGACCGGCAAGCGGTGGGATAGCGACCGCCAGCGACACGAGGGTGGCTGCCCATGTCAGCCCGTTGGGGTCGAACACGACAGCCACCCATCGCTCAAGATTCGCCGTCCGCCGGCTTCTTCTTGCGCGTAGCCTTGCTCTCGTCGCTAGGCGGTGCCTCGGCCACGTTCGCGGCATCGGGCTTTTCAGGCTCGGCCGGCTGCGCGGGTGGCTCCTGGCGCTCGAAGACCACCCGTTCGGCCTTGTCGTCCCAGCGGGCGTTGGCGTGATCGCCCTTGCCGATACCGCCACCCAGCATCTCGCGCGCCAGCGCGGTTTCCAGCTCGCTGCGGATCAGCCGCTTGAGTTCACGCGCGCCGAACTCGGGCTTGTAGCCTTCCTCCGCGAAGTGGTCGATCAAGGTCTGATCGAAGGTCAGCGTCACGCCCTGGCTGGAGGCGTTGCGGGCCACACGATCGAGCTGCAGGCCGACGATATGGCGGATCTCCTCCTTGCCCAGCGCATGGAAGACGATGATCTCGTCGATGCGGTTGATGAACTCGGGGCGGAAGTGTCCGCGCAGCACGTCCATCACCTCGGACTTGGCCTTCTCGTATTCCTCGCCGCCGGCACCGCCGGCCTTCAGCCGACGCTGGATGATGTCCGAGCCCAAGTTCGAGGTGGCGATGATGATGGTATTGGTGAAATCCACCACCCGGCCCTTGCCGTCGGTGAGCCGCCCGTCGTCGAATACCTGCAGCAGGATGTTGTAGACGTCGGGGTGCGCTTTTTCGATCTCATCGAGCAACAACACGCTGTAGGGTTTGCGCCGCACCTTCTCGGTGAGCTGGCCACCCTCGTCGTAGCCGACGTAACCCGGAGGCGCCCCCACCAGGCGTGCCACGGCATGGCGTTCCCCGTACTCGGACATGTCGATGCGCAGCAGCGCACCTTCATCGCCATAGATCGACTCGGCCAGCGCCTTGGCGAGTTCGGTCTTGCCCACGCCGGTCGGTCCGAGGAACAGGAAAGTCGCCACCGGCTTGCTGCCTTCGCGCAGGCCCGCCCGCGACAACCGCACGGCATCGGCCACCGCGCGCACCGCTTCGTCCTGGCCCACGAGGCGCTCGTGCAGCCGCTGCTCCAGATGCAGCAGCTTCTCGCGTTCTTCCACCGTCAGCTCGTTGACCGGAATGCCGGTCAGGCGCGAGACGATCTGCGCGACATGCTCGGCCTTGACTTCGGCGTTGCCCGAGGCGCGCTCGCGTTCCCATTCCTCGACGAGCTTCTTGAGTTCAGTCTCCTTGGCCTCGATGCGCTTGCCCAGCTCGGCGGCCTTGTCGTACTGCTTGCGCGAGGCCACATAGTCCTGCTCACGCCGCAGCTGGTGCAGTTCGGACTCCAGCTCTTGCACCGCCACCGGGCGGGCCGTGGCCGACAGCTTCACGCGTGCGGCCGCCTGGTCGAGCAGGTCGATGGCCTTGTCAGGCAAAAAGCGCGCGGTGATGTAGCGGTCCGACAACTCGGCGGCGGCGATGATCGCATCCTCGGTCATGCTGACCTTGTGGTGCGCCTCGAAGGTGTCGCGCAGGCCACGCAGGATCATCATGGTCTGCGCTACCGTCGGCTCGGGCACCATCACCGGCTGGAAGCGACGCTCCAGCGCGGCGTCCTTCTCGATGTACTTCTGATACTCGTTGAGCGTGGTGGCGCCGATCAGGTTCAGTTCGCCGCGCGCCATCATCGGCTTGAACACGTTGGCCACGTCCAGCCCGCCTTCGCCGCCACCCTGGCCGGCACCGACGATGGTGTGCACCTCGTCGATGAAGAGAATCAGCTCGCCCTGGTGCTCGGTCACTTCCTTGAGCACCTTCTGCACGCGCTCCTCGAATTCGCCGCGGTACTTGGCGCCTGCCACCATGGCGTTGATGTTGAGTTCCACCAAGCGCTTGTCGCGCAGCGTCTCGGGTACTTCGCCGGCGACCATCCGCTGCGCCAGTCCTTCGACAATGGCGGTCTTGCCGACGCCGGGCTCACCGATCAACACCGGGTTGTTTTTCTTGCGCCGGGCCAGCACCTCGATGGTGGTCTCGATCTCCTGCGCACGGCCGATGACCGGATCGAGCTTGCCGTCACGCGCCATTTTGGTGAGGTCGCGCGAGTACTTGTCGAGCTCAGGTGTGTTGGTCGGCGCCTCAGCGCGACCGTCCTCGGCCCCCTTACCGACCACCTTGCTCACCTGTTGACGCAGCGCCTGCGGTGTGAGGCCGTAACGGCGCAGCAGGTTGGCGGCCAAGCCTTCGCCTTCCTCGGCCAGCCCGATCAGGAAATGCTCCGGCCCGACATAAGAGTGGCCGAGTTCGTTGGAGGCCACGAAAGCACGGCTGAGCGCGTCCTTGACCCGGGGCGACACGCCGATTTCGCCCTCGAACGGCTTCTCGCCACGCTTGGCTTCGGATTCGATTTGCCGCTTGAGGTCATCGACCTTGATCTTGAATTGCCCCAGGATGGTCTTCACCACGTCGCTGTCGGCGAGCGCCAACAGCAGGTGTTCGGTATCGACTTCAGGGCGGCCAAATTCGGCGGCATGTTTGGCGGCCTCCTACAACAAAGCCTCGGACTGTTCGCTGATACGGCTGGCCAGCCCACTGCCGCGCCTGCGCGTTGTACCCGTAGCAGCCGGGGCGGGTTCGCCAAACGAGGCATCGACGACCTCGTCGGTATCGGTTGCCATGGACGGTGCGTCGTCACCGATGCGGAAGAAGTCGCTGCCAAGGAAGTCTTCGAACAGCCCGCTGCGCGAGCCGAACAAGGCTTCCAGCGGTGAGACGGTGCGCTTTTGCTGGCGCACCAGTTGGCGATAGTGATCGTCACACAACTGCATAGTGCTGTGGCGACCATTGAGATTGGTTTCCACCCGCACCGTGGCGGGTTGGCCGCAGACTCGGCATTGTTTTCTGGCCATGCTGATGCTCCTTAAGAGGACTGATTTGACGAGACGCCGAAGGTAACGGCGCCTCGATCTTCACCTGGTTTTTTCGGAGGACGAGCCGATCGGCGTCAGCCGTTGATCGGGATCGAGCGGCCCTGCTTAGGCGCACTGGCCTCGCGCTTGTCCATCGTGATCGTGAGCACGCCGTTCTTGAATGCGGCCTTGATCGATTCCTGGTTGGCGTTGTCAGGCAGGTTCAGGACACGCTGGAAACTGCCGTAGGAGCGTTCGACGCGATGGAAGCCACCCTCCTTCTTTTCCTGCTCCTGGCGCTTCTCGCCCCGTACCATCAGCACGTCGTTGTCGAGCGTGATCTGGATATCCTTTTCCTCGACGCCGGGAACCTCCAAGGAAATCTTGTATTGCTTGTCGGTTTCCTGAATGTCAAGTACCGGCTTCAGCATGCCCGGCAAGTCCGACGGCCATCGCGGCATGGCCTGCGCTGGAAAACCGAAGCCTCGAAACGCATCGTCAAAGAGGCGGTCGATCTCGCGATGCAATTGCAGGATGGGACTGACGGGACCGCCTGCTACCGGCAGGTCATTGCGCTGCACGGGCAGCGAGGCAGCGCTCTGTTGTTCTTCCTGTTCTTTCTTGAACCAGTTCCAGGGAGCCAATTTCTTGAAATCAATGTCCATGTCACACCTCCAGAAGAAAAGTTGAAGAATCTCGCTCACTCCGTTTGCCTGCGGCTATGGATAGCGCTCTCAGGCAACACGGGATGTTTCGCTGCCTTCGGCTGCTCATCTGTACGTATCACCTCCTTCTTTCTGCCTGCTTGGGTCTGATCATTGATCCATCGATCGATTTCACTTTGACGAAACCGCCATGCCCCCCACAATTTCCGCCTTCGTGCAGCCTCAATCGAGGATTTTTTTCAAGACCTTGCAAGATATGGCGCCTAACATGCAGAAAGTCAAGAGTCAACATCCCGCGATCTGCTGGGCAGATTGATGTGAGTCAATCGTAAGCAGCCAGGAAACAAATGTTGGCTGCCACCGCGATGGTGCTCCCTCCTGAGCTCAAGGCGCACTTCCCCCAACCCCCATGTGTTTTCTGTGCCGGGGACAGGAGGCGCGGCAACGATGAGCGTGGGGGATCGTGGTAGCATTATGTTCCCTGTAACATCGACCTCAAGGAGCCAATATGTCGGAGCGTTATCCTGAAGACCCTGCCCTGGATCTGTACTTGGCTCTGATGGAAGTGGATTGGCCGACCGCCTTTGATGCCGCCACCCTATCGCGTGGGTTGGGCTATGCCCACAAGGGGCGTGTGCATGATGGGTTCAACCTGCAGGTCGGCAGTGACATGCTGGGAATCTTCGGGCGCGTTGCCGGTAGCCGCAAGCAGGCCTACATGACCCGGGTTTACCTTGACCCCAAGGATCTCGACAAGGGGCTCTTTACTCTCTGCAACTGCCCAGTCGGTGTTCGCTGCAAGCATGCCGTGGCGCTGATCGCGACCTTCATGAATCAGATGGGCGAAGAGGGCTTCGCCTCGCCGGAGGAAAGCCTCGAGCCGTCTCCCGGTTCGCCCCCTGCGCCACCGCTTGCCAAGCGCTCGTCGTCGGCCGAACTGGCGTCGGCCAAGCGCGAGCGCCTGAAGCGCGACTGGGAAGCGTGGCTGAAGCGGGCGGATCGGCCTGCCTTGCAGGAGGAACCAGAAGGGCGGCGCGTCGGCGATGAGTATCGCCTCGCCCTGTTTCTGAGCGCGCCCGGTGCCTATCGTGAGCCGGTGCTGCGGGTGGTGCCGGTGTGGGTGCGTCCGTCGCGCCAGAGCCATCGCCACTCGGGGTGGGTGGCGCCACGGATCATCGAGGCGGCCTCCGACCTGGTGCCAGTGCCCGAGGGTGGTTGGCCTGCGGCCCAGGAGGAGGCCCTGACACTGCTTTTGCACGGCCCTCAGGAGTCCACTTTGATATCAGGTCAGATGCGCCGTGCGGCGGTCATCGACCAGCCACTGCAGGGGCGGGCGCTGTGGAATCTGCTTGAAGGCGATGAGCTCCCACTGCTGTTCCATGAAAAGCAGACGGGCCCCGTTCTTGAACTGGGCCCTGCCGGGCAGCTGGCGCCTCGCTGGCAGGCGGATGAAGAGGGGGTACAGCATCTGGCGCTGGATACGCAGCCAGAAGGATTGCTCTCGCAAACGGCGCTTGTGCTGCGTAGTGGGCGCGAGTTGTGCTACCTGGACGTTGAGCAGGGCTTGTTCGGCCGCCTGGCCGGTAGTCCCGAGTGGCTTAAAAGGGTGGCGCAGGCGCCGCCGCTACCCCCCGAGATGAGTGGCTGGTTGAGTGAGCGCCTGGGTGAGGCGCCGGCACTGGCCGAGACATTGCCGGCGCCGCATCAGGTCGAGGAGCGCCAGCTGGATGATGTGGTGCCGCGGCTCAAGGTCACCATGCAGGTAGCCGCAGGTCAGCTGGGCTTTCGTGACGGTGCACCTCTGCCGCGCTGGGTGGAAGTCGGTGCGGCGGTGGTGGGGCTTGACTATGCTGGTATCGAGGTGGTCCCGGAGCCCGGCGACTGGGTGCAGGGGTACCGTGATGGCCAGCGACTCAAGATCAAGCGCGATGCCGAGGCGGAGTTGGCGCTGGTGCGCGGGCTGCCATCGGGCATGATCACCCTGGAGTGGCTGCGCGAGGCCGAGCTGGTGCCGGCCTATCTGAAGCTGCCTGACTGGTCGCTGCTGCTGCCGAATGCCGAGGGTCCTCCGGCCACGATCCTCGAATGGTCGACCCACCTGGCCGGCCCCGATGAGTGGTGGGAGATGATCGCCCGGCTGCGCCAGGCGGGTTGCCTGGTTCACTTCAGCGACGACTTTCCCGAAGAACCCACCTATGTGGAGCCGGACGATTGGTACGGCGAGCTGGAGCCGGCCGGCAACGGCTGGTTCGACCTGGCGCTGGATATCGAGGTGGAGGGCGAACGCCTCAACCTGCTGCCGATCCTGCGCCGCCTGTTTCGGGATCCCGGCTTTCCGCTGGAGCCGGCCGCTGATGAACCAGAGGACGCCAGCTGGACGCTGGCCCTGCCGGAGAATCGCCGCCTGGTGATGCCGCTCTCGCGCCTGCGCTCGCTGATGGCGCCCATCCTCGACTGGTTGAATGATGAGAGCGACCCCGAGGCGGCGGTGCGCCTGCCGGTGACCGCCGCCGAGAAGGTAGCGCCCCTGGCCGAGCACGAGTGCTGGGCGGGACGAGACGACGTGACCAAACTGGCCCGGCGCCTGCGCGAGCTGCCCGCCAGCCTGCCGGCACCGCCGGGCTTAGTTGGCGAGCTGCGTGACTACCAGGCCCGAGGCATCGCCTGGATGCGCTTTCTCTCCGAGCTGGGCACCGGCGGCATCCTGGCCGACGATATGGGCCTGGGCAAGACCGTCCAGGTATTGGCTCATGTGCTCGATGAGCGCGCCCGCGGGGCGCTGACCGGCCCGACCCTGGTGGTGGCGCCCACCAGCCTGGTGGGCAACTGGTGCGCCGAGGCTGAACGCTTCGCCCCCGAGCTCAACGTCGTCGCCCTGCAGGGGGGGAAGGCTCAGCGCGAGCGCCAGTTCGAGGAGGCGCTTCCCGGTGCCGACCTCGCGGTGACCACCTATGCGTTGCTGATCCGCGATCTCGAACGCCTGCGCGAGCACGACTTCGGCCTGCTGGTGCTTGACGAGGCCCAGGCGATCAAGAATGCCGCCAGCCAGACCGCGCGGGCGGTGCGCGAGCTCAATGTGGCCCGCGCCATCGCCATGACCGGTACGCCACTGGAAAACCACCTGGGTGAGCTGTGGGCGCAGCTCGATGCCGTGGCCCCGGGCGCCCTGGGCAGCCAGCAGTGGTTCGGTCAGCGCTTTCGCACCCCCATCGAGAAAGAGGGCGACGTCGAGCTGCGCCAGCGGCTCTCCCGGCGCATCGCTCCGCTGATGCTGCGCCGGACCAAGCAACAGGTGCTCGCCGAGCTGCCGGAGAAGACCGAGACCCGTCGCGAGGTCACCCTGAGCGGCGCCCAGCGCGAGCTCTACGAGAGCCTGCGCCTGGCCCAGCACCAGCGGGTGCAGCAGGCGGTGGCCGAGCGCGGCCTGGCCGCTTCCGGCATCGTGATGCTCGATGCGCTGCTCAAGCTGCGCCAGGTGTGCTGCGACCCGCGGTTGGTCAAACTGGAGAGTGTGCGCAAGACCAAGCGCTCGGCCAAGCTGGAGCAACTGCGCGAACTGGTGGGGCCCTTGGTGGAGGAGGGGAGGCGCATCCTGATCTTCTCCCAGTTCACTGAGATGCTCACGCTGATCGGTGAGGCGCTGGAGAAGGACGGCATCCCCTTCACCACCCTGACCGGCGACACGCCGGGCAAGACCCGCACGCAGCGGGTGGCGCTGTTTCAGCAGGGCGAGATCCCGGTATTTCTGATCAGCCTCAAGGCCGGCGGTACGGGCCTGAACCTCACCGCCGCGGACACCGTGATCCACTACGATCCCTGGTGGAATCCGGCGGTGGAGGCCCAGGCCACCGGCCGCGCCCACCGCATGGGCCAGCAGAACCCGGTGTTCGTCTATAAGCTGGTATGCGCCGGCACCGTGGAGGAGCGCATCCTCGACCTGCAGGCGCGCAAGGCCGATCTCGCCGCCTCGATCCTTGAGGGTGGCGCCGAGCACAAGAGCGACGGCCCGCTATTCGACGAGGAGGATCTGGCGCTGCTCTTTGCGCCGGTAGTGTAGTGAGATGGGTTAAGAAAAAATCCCCCTCTGGTTGTTGGCTGAAGATTTTCCTGCTGAAGTGAACGAAATACCTCGCTTCCTGAGCATGAAGATGAAAAACGTTGGTGATGTGCACCTTCATGGGCACCTGGCGCTGGGCGTCCTGCCGCCGGAGCGAGCGCCTGCCGATGACGATCTCCTCTCGCATCTGTTGTTTGCTCTGAAGCATGAGGGCGTGGGCCTGGCCATTCTTTCCGAGACGCTCCCTTATCTCTCGGTCGAATCGCTAGTTGCGGCACTGGAGGCCTTGACTGGTTTGGTGGCGGTATTGGTCTGGGGAAGAGGTATACGAAGAGGTATACGGAGCACAGCCCCGTTATAGCTATTGCTCGCGGCGGTTCTCGTGCAGCTGCTGAGCTGGTCAATGATGGCGGGGCAGCACACGCCATACCCTGATGTTCTGGGGCCTCGCACTTCTGGGGCTGATGCTGGTGGTCTCGGTGGGTGAGTATGGCATTGCTCACTGGCGTCAGGCTTTCGATAACCCGCGATTTCGGCCCGACTTTGGTGTAATGAATGCCCCGCATCCTGCGATGTTCTTCGGAGCAACAATGTTGGCGGGCGTGAGCTTCGCTGCGCGTTGCTGGCGTTCGGGGAGGTGGGCGTGGACTCGGCACTTGGGCTGGCTGAGTGTCAATGGCTTCCTGACCGAACACGCCAGTATGGCCACCTACACAATACTACACTAGAGGTTCTGGTTGCCTATGGCGTGTTGGGTCTTAGTGTGATGATCGTGCTTGGGGCTTAGGTTGGTCTAGTACTACAGTCGTAACTGAATAAGCTACAATGCATGTGGTTGATATGGAAGCGATTACAGGGTGAAGGATGCAAGAACTGGATCTTTCTGTCTCAGCATTGTTGGATGACCTGGCAGAGCGGTTAGGCCCGCTCTTTCCGCGTTCGGAAACGCGCGCTCGAGCTCTACGTTACATCCAGGGGCTGCTCAGCCAGTGTGAACGTAAGAATAGCTGGCATCTTGCCGAATGGCTCGGCGATGCCACCCCAGATGGGGGCAGTACCTGTTGGATCGTGCCCGCTGGAATGCGGACGTAGCACGCGATATTCTCCGCCAATGGGTCATCGATACGCTGGGCTCGCCTGAGGGTGTCCTAGTCCTGGACGAGACCGGCTTTACCAAGAAAGGCCAGCACTCGGCCGGCGTGCAACGCCAGTACAGTGGCACCGCTGGCCGTATCGAAAATAGTCAGATCGGGGTCTTTCTTCTCTACGCTAGCCCGGCGGGACAGGCCTTCCTGGATCGCGCCCTGTACTTGCCCAAATCCTGGACACAGGACCGCGAGCGTTGTCGGCGTGCGGGCATCCCTGATGACGTCGAATTTGCCAGCAAACCCGAGCTCGCTCGCCGGATGCTGGAGTGCGCGATGGATCAGGACATACCGGCCGCCTGGGTGACGGGGGATAGCGTCTATGGCGGTAACCGCAGCCTGCGTCTGTGGCTGGAGGAGAGCTCACAACCCTTTGTTTTAGAAGTGGCTTGTAACGAGTCCTTGTGGTGGCAGAGCTTCCACTACACGCGAGCGGACGAGATCGCAGCGGCATTGCCGGATGACGCATGGCAGACCCTATCCGCTGGCTCAGGCAGCAAGGGCGAACGCTGGTTTTGCGATAGTCAGAGATGAGGAGGTGAATGTCATAACCCACGTTATGAAAGGAGCCATCCTAGGTTGCAAGCGCAGAAAGGTTAGCTACCCTATCTACTGCGCTGTGTTTCTAAATGAGACACGTTTTAACTGAAGTTTAATCATACAAGGAGTGGATTAGATGACAGTCAGCAATACACCACACCGCTTAACCATGTGACCGCCCACAAAACAGTATAGCGAGATGGCCGACGTGCCCACGGCGGGCAATGCCAGGGTGGTAGACGCTTATCCCACACGCGTGGCCCAAGCCCCTGCATCACTCACACAGCCCCGCCAGGATGGCGTCGTAAAAGGGCGTGCGCTACCGGGACCGCTGAGTGAGGCTCAGCTCGATGAGTTCGAACGCAAGGGATATTTGTTCATTCCCAATTTGATCGATGGCGAAGAGCTGGAGGCGCTTCGCAAAGAGATGAACGCCCTGCTGAGCAACGACGCCTATCGCGATAAGGCGTTCAGCATCACCGAGCCAGAAAGCCATGAGATTCGCTCACTATTTGCCGTGCATCGCCTTTCTGAGCGATTAGGGGCGCTTGCCAGCGACGAGCGCGTGGCTGGTGCGGCTCGTCAGATCATCGGTGACGACCCCTACGTGCATCAGTCGCGTATCAACTACAAGCCGGGCTTTGCCGGTAAAGGCTTCAATTGGCACTCGGACTTCGAGACCTGGCACGCTGAAGATGGTATGCCCAACATGCACGCGGTCAGCGCCTCGCTGATTTTGACCGACAACCACGAGTTCAATGGCCCGCTGATGTTGATTCCGGGCTCGCATATGGAATTCGTGCCTTGCCTGGGAGAAACGCCGGAAGACAACCACAAGCGCTCGTTGAAAGCGCAGGAAGTGGGCGTGCCGAGCCCAGAGGCGTTGACACACTTGGTCGATAAATACGGCATCGATGCCCCCAAAGGGAAAGCTGGCGGGCTGCTGTTGTTCGATTGCAACACGCTGCATGCGTCCAACGTCAACCTCTCGCTGGATCCGCGCAGCAACGTGTTCTTCGTGTTCAATCGGCCCGATAACCGCTGCGTTGCCCCGTTTGCCGCGCCTAAACAGCGTCCTTCGTTCTTGGCGCATGGGCCTGAGGAGAGCGGGTATCCTGAGGCATAAGCGATCCAGATACTCCTGCAATTCGGAAATACGCGGTCGATACTGTGGAACATGGGCATGGCTGGGGTAGACTAATGCGCCTGTCGTTGCGAATACGGCACGCATAACGAGAAGGAGAAGACCCGCCATGCGTTTTGTTCCACAGTTTACCGATGGTCAGGAGTTTCCCCACGCGCTGGGCAAGGTCATCTGTGTCGGCCGCAACTATGCCGAACATGCCAAAGAGCTGGATAACCCGGTTCCCAGTGAGCCGCTGCTGTTCATCAAGCCCGCCACTAGCGTGGTGGACTTAACCAAGCCTCTCGACCCGCCATTTTCGCGAGGCGATGTTCATTATGAAGTCGAGCTGGCGCTACTGGTAGGGGAGACCCTCACCCACGCCACGCAAGATGAAGCCGAGCGTGCTATTGCAGGCATTGGCCTTGCGATGGATTTAACCCTGCGCGATGTGCAAACCAAGTTAAAAGAGAAAGGCCACCCTTGGGAAATCGCCAAGGCCTTTGATGGTGCCTGCCCGCTGTCGCCTTTTTTGCCGCTGAGCCGCGTGCCTAACTGGAACGCGCTGGCTTTCACCCTAGAAATCGACGGTGAAGAGCGCCAGCACGGCGAAGGCGCGGATATGATTTTTGCTATTCCCACGCTGGTGGCAGAAATGAGCCGTCACTTCACCCTGGAGCCAGGCGATGTAATTTTGACCGGCACGCCTGCCGGAGTCGGCGAGCTACCCCGCGGCGCGGCGCTACGCTTAACGCTGACTGGCGGCCTGGAGATTTCGACCAGCGTCGTTGAGTAACGACCCGCTCACGGGTTCAGCACGCAAAACAAAGGCCACCGATACGCTCGGTGGCCTTTTTTGTGAAACGCGTTAAGCCGGTGAAGGGTTACTCCAGGTAGGTGTAGCCCTCTAGGCCTTCGGCCAGGCTGGCGGCAAAGTGGGCTTGCTCCTCGGCAGAGAAGCCACTGGTCACCAGCTGCTCGGTGAGTTTTTGCTTCAAAACTCGGGCGTCGAAGTTCACGTAGGCCAATACGTTGGCCACCGAATCCCCCGCCTGCGGGTTAGAGAGCACCCACTCGCCATCTTCACCTAGCGCTGCATCCACCGAATCGGTATCGCCGAACAGGTTGTGCAGGTCGCCAAGAATCTCCTGGTAGGCGCCCACCAGGAAGAAGCCTAACCAGCGCTCGTCGTCATTGGCCCACTCAGGCAGTGGCAGGGTGGTTTCTACCCCTTGGCCATCCACATAGCTATCGATACGGCCATCAGAGTCGCAGGTGATGTCCTGGATCACCGCACGGCGGGTGGGCGCTTTGTCCAGCCCGCTGAGTGGTAGCACGGGGAAAATCTGCTCGATGCCCCACACGTCTGGCACTGACTGGAACAGCGAGAAGTTAACGAACAGCTTGTCGGCCAATTTTTCGGCCAGCTCGTCCATGATTTCCCGGTGCGCGCGGTTGCGGGTATCTAGCTTTCCACGCAGGCGCGTGCAGGCGGCCATGTAGAGGCGCTCGCCTTCGGCGCGGGCGTTGATGCTGCTCAGACCCAGAACGAAACGGTCGTGTAGCTCGCTAACTGCCTGCAACAGGTCGTGCCATGCCTCGACCAGCACCCGCGGTTCTTGGGTCTCGGCCAACTGGTCGAACACCCGCCACAGCTCTTCTACCTGCGGATCTTCTTCCTGGGTCGCGCGCTCTGGCGGCGTGTCGTTGACGCGCTCTTCACCAATGACATTGGTGATCAGCACCGCATGGTGGGCGGTGAGTGAACGGCCGGATTCACTGATCAGGTGCGGCTGGGGCAGGTCGGCTTCCTGGCAGAGCTGTGAGAACGCGCTAACCACGTTGCGGGCGTACTCCTGCATGGAGTAGTTTGCCGAGCAGTAGCTGCGAGAGCGGGTGCCTTCGTAGTCGATCCCTAAGCCGCCGCCCACATCGACGGTGTCGATGGGTGCGCCCAGGCTCATCAGGTTTTGATAGAAGCGCGCGCACTCCCGCAGGCCGCGCTGAATATCGCGAATGTTGGCGATCTGCGAGCCTAGATGGAAGTGCACGAGCTGCAGGCTGGCCAGAGCGTCCTGGGCGCGTAGGGTTTCGACCACTTCCAGAATCTGGCTGGCGGTGAGACCGAACTTCGACTTCTCACCGCCAGTATTCTGCCACTTGCCTTTACCCACCGAGGCCAGCCGCGCGCGCAGGCCAATGCGCGGGGTTACGTCCAGCTCGCGGGCCTCTTCTAAAATCAGCTCCAGCTCGGAGAGCTTCTCCACCACCAGATACACTTTGTGGCCGAGCTTCTCGCCCAGCAGCGCCAGGCGCACGTACTCGCGGTCTTTATAGCCATTGCAGACGATCAGCGACGAACCGCCGTCGGAGAGCGCCAGCACCGCCAGCAGCTCGGGTTTGCTGCCTGCTTCGAGCCCTACGCGACCATTACCACGCTCAGAGG
Source organism: Halomonas sp. KX33721 (assembly GCF_001596805.1). Taxonomy (NCBI): domain Bacteria; kingdom Pseudomonadati; phylum Pseudomonadota; class Gammaproteobacteria; order Oceanospirillales; family Halomonadaceae; genus Halomonas; species Halomonas sp. KX33721. The sequence continues at coordinate 28,350 of NZ_LVIA01000024.1, forward strand.
TAGCGAGAATCTCTTCTACCACCCGACGCTGCTGGTTCACCTTAATCGGGTAAACCGCGGTATAGCCGCCCTGGTAGTCCACGTCCTGCATGGCGGCGTCAAAGGCACCGCAAAGCTGTTCGACGCGATCGTGAAGAATATCGCTAAAGCGCACCAGTACCGGTAAGCGTAACCCCGCCGCTTGTAACTGACGGACTAACGCACTGATAGGCAGCGCCGGGCCTTCCGCATCGCTGCCCAGCGGGCGTACCAGGGCTTGGCCATGGTCGTCGACATCAAAGTAGCCGCTGCCCCACTGGTCCATGTTCCAAGTGCGGCGGGCACGCACGGCGGGGCTGCTGGTCGTTGCCATTTCACTCATGAAGATGCCTCTGGAATCGGGAGTGCGCCAAACGCGATGCGTGCTTTAAGAATCATGCGGAAGCGCTCGGGGTCGTGGGGAGTTAAGTCATGGGCCGGTGGGTCGACATACACCACCAGCAGCCGTGACAGCCAATAACGCAGTGCGGTCATACGCAGCATCGTCGGCCAAAGCGTGCGTTCGGATTCGGTCAGCGGGCGTCGCGCTTGATAGGCGCTTAAAATGGCGTTGTAACGCTCGGCGTTCAGCGAACCGTCCTCATTGGAGGCCCAGTCGTTGATCACGATGGCGAGATCAAACAGCAAGTCACCGGTGCAGCCGTTATAAAAATCGATAATACCGCCCAGGGCGTCGCCCTCGAACAGCGTGTTATCGCGGAACAAATCGCCATGCACTGCTCCTTGGGGAAGCTCGCCATGCTGGCTAAATTCGCTCTCGAAATCATCCACTGCGTTCTTCATCAGTGTTTGATCGTCAGGGCTGATGTAGGTGAGCACCTTATGGTGTACCGCCCGCAGCCAGTGCAGGTCACGGGGGTTGGGGCGATGCCCGGGAAAGTGCTGCGATACTTTATGCATCTGCCCAAGCGTGCTGCCCAGCGCTTGGCACTGGGCAAGGTTGGGGGCGCTGGGGTGCTTGCCCGGCAGGCGCGGGAACAGCAGCGCAGGCTTGCCCGCCAGGCTGTGCAGCGCCACGCCTTCGCGGTCATGAATAGTGCCGGGCACCGGTAAGCGGTGCTCGTCTAAGTAATCGAGCAACTCAACAAAAAACGGCAGCTCTTCGTGTTCGCCTTGCTCAAACAGGGTGAGCACCAGCTCGCGGCGGTCGGTGGTCACGAAAAACGTCGAGTTCTCCGTGCCGCCTGCCACGCCTTGAAGCGCAACAAAGCTGCCAACATCAAATTTTTCCAAAAACGCGGCGACCTGTGCGTCGCTAAGCGGGGTGAATACTGCCATGAGAATCTCGCCCAGGTTGCTAAGCCGATTATTGTAGCGGCTTGCCGCACGAGTTGGCAGCGTTGTGTGGTGAAGAGTAGCGAGTTTTAGGGCTCTTTTCTGCAGGCCCGGCGTTGAACGCGTATCATAGAGAGCAGACATCCTTACCGTTTTGCTGACTATGGAATTTGGTTATGGCCCGTGCCCCAATCGTGCTCGTCGATGGCTCTTCGTACCTCTACCGCGCGTTTCATGCGCTGCCGCCGCTAACGACCTCTAACGGTCAGCCGACCGGAGCCGTGAAGGGTGTACTGAACATGCTCAAACGGCTGATGAAAGACTACCCCGATAGCCCCATGGCGGTGGTGTTCGACGCGCCGGGTAAAACCTTCCGCGATGAGCTGTACAGCGAGTACAAGGCCCACCGCCCACCCATGCCGGATGACCTACGCAGCCAAATCGAACCGCTGCACGCCTGTGTCAAAGCACTCGGCCTGCCGCTGCTGTGCATCGAAGGGGTCGAGGCGGATGACGTGATTGGCACGTTGGCGCACCAAGCCACTCAGGCTGGCCGCGACGCGGTCATCTCCACCGGCGATAAGGACATGGCCCAACTGGTGAACGGCCACATCACGCTGGTCAACACCATGAAAGAGGAAACCCTCGATGAAGCGGGCGTGGAGGAGAAGTTTGGCCTGCCACCCGCACTCATCATCGACTTCCTCGCACTGATGGGCGACAAGGTGGACAACATCCCCGGCGTGCCTGGGGTGGGCGAGAAAACCGCCATTGGCCTGCTGCAAGGTATGGGCGGCGGTTTAGACACGATTTATGGCGATTTAGAGCGCGTGACCACCCTCGGTTTCCGCGGCGCGAAAACGTTACCCAAAAAACTGGAAGAGCACCGCGAGCAAGCGTTTCTCTCCTATCAGTTAGCGACGATCAAAACCGACTGCGACCTGCCGGTGGGGCTGGATGATTTAGACATTGCCCACCCGGACCGCGAAGCGTTGGTCGAGTTATATAAGGAGATGGAGTTCAAGCAGTGGTTAGCAGAGCTGCTGGAAGGCAACGACGAAGGCGTGGACGATGTGGCAGGCGGTGAGCCCGTCTCGGAAACAACCGACAGCACGACGGAAACGGCGCCGACCGAGCGCCACGACCATGTGATTACCGAGCAGGCCGAGCTGGAGGCGTGGCTCGAACGGCTCAACAAGGCCGAACGTTTCTGCTTCGACTTGGAAACCACCAGCCTCAACTACATGGATGCAGAAATTGTGGGTATTGGCGTGTCGCTGGAAGCCGGGGAAGCTGCCTATATTCCGGTGGCCCATGATTACTTGGATGCCCCCCAGCAGCTTGATCGCAAAGCGGTGCTGGCAGCGTTAAAGCCACTGCTGGAAGACCCGGCCAAAACCAAAATTGGACAAAACCTCAAGTACGATATTTCCGTACTGGCGAACTACGACATTTCTGTCGTTGGCCCGTTTGCCGACACCATGCTAGCGTCGTATGTGCTCAACTCCACCGCCACGCGCCACGATATGGATTCGCTGGCGCTGAAGTACCTGGGCGAGAAAACCATTTCGTTTGAAGAGATCGCGGGGCAAAGGCGCCAAGCAGCTGACGTTTAATCAGATTGCCCTAGAGCAAGCGGCTCCCTACGCCTGCGAGGATGTAGATATCACCCTGCGCCTACAGGACACGCTGCGTCCCCAAGTGGAGCGGGAAGGGCGCTTGGCCGAGGTGCTCGACCACCTTGAACTACCGCTAATCAGCGTGCTGTCGCGCATCGAGCGTAACGGCGTGGCCGTGGATGCCGAGCGCCTGTACGAGCAGAGCCAGCAGCTCGAACAGCGCATCCGCGAGTTAGAGAGTGAAGCTTTTGAGCTGGCGGGCCGCGAGTTCAATTTGGGCTCGCCCAAGCAACTGGGGCAGATTCTGTTTGAAGAGCAGAAAATCCCAGTCATCAAGAAAACCCCCAAAGGCGCGCCCTCCACGGCGGAGGCGGTGCTCGAGGAGTTGGCGCTGGACTACCCGCTGCCCAAGGTGATTATGCAGCACCGTGGGCTTGCCAAGCTGAAATCTACCTACACCGATAAGCTGCCGCGCCTGCTCAATAAAACCACCGGGCGGGTACACACCAGCTATCATCAGGCGGTTACGGCCACCGGGCGGCTGTCGTCGTCGGACCCGAACCTGCAGAATATTCCCATCCGTACCGAAGAGGGGCGCAAGATTCGCCAGGCCTTCGTGGCCCGCCCCGGGTATCGCATCGTGGCTGCGGACTACTCGCAGATCGAGCTGCGTATTATGGCGCACCTTTCGGAAGATAAAGGGCTGCTGGAGGCGTTTGCCGAAGGGCGCGATATCCATACCGCCACGGCGGCGGAGGTATTCGGAACCTCACTGGAAAAAGTCACTGCCGACCAGCGGCGTAGCGCCAAGGCGATTAACTTTGGCTTGATTTACGGCATGAGCGCTTGGGGGCTGGCTCGTCAGCTGCGTATTGACCGTAGCCAGGCCCAAACCTACATCGACCGCTACTTTGACCGCTACCCAGGCGTCGCCCGCTATATGGACCGCATTCGTACCCAGGCGGCGGAGGATGGCTTTGTCGAAACCGTGATGGGGCGGCGTTTATACCTGCCAGAGATTCACTCGCAAAACCGCAACCGCCGCCAAGGGGCCGAGCGCACGGCCATCAACGCGCCGATGCAGGGCACGGCGGCGGATATTATCAAACAGGCCATGATTGATGTGGATGCGTGGCTAGCGGAAGGGGAGTTCGATGCGCTGATGGTCATGCAGGTACACGATGAATTGGTGTTCGAGGTGGCCGAGGCGCAGGTAGAGCGCTTTATTGAGCAAGTGCAGACACGCATGCAGGCCGCGGCCTCGCTCAGCGTACCGCTGATTGTGGAAGCGCAAAGCGGCGCGAATTGGGATGAAGCCCACTAACGAACGAGAGAGCACTCGCCAATAACACACAACCCCCACAGCGGTCGCTGCGGGGGGTTGTGTTGAGTGCGTTACTTAAGCACCGGCTTCAAAAGCGTGTGCTCAAGCCGCGCTTAACGCCAGCTAACGCGGTCGAAGATACGTACCGCTTCCGGGTTGTTCTCACCCAGGATACTGATGTTGATGTCGTCTTTAGCGAAATCGCCCCAAGACTCCAGCACTGGGTTTTTCTTCACGCCTTCTACCACCGGGAACTCGTAGTTACGCTCGGCCAGCACTTCCTGCGCTTGGTCAGAGGCCAGGAACTCCAGGAAGCGAATGCCGTTTTCCGGGTTTTGCGCGTTGGCGACCAGGCCTGCACCGCCGACGTTCACGTGGGTACCGCGGTCATCCTGATTGGGGAAGATCACGCCCACTTTGCGCGCGGCTTCACGCTCGGCGGCATCGTCAGAGTGCAGCAGGCGTACGTAGTAGTAGTGGTTGGCGACGGCGAGGTTACACTCACCGCTGGCAACGCCAAGAATCTGATCGGTATCACCGCCTTCTGGGTCGCGGGCCATGTTATTCACAACGCCTTGAGCCCACTCTTGCGCACCCTCTGCGCCGTGGTGCTCAATCAGCGATGCCAACAGTGACTGGTTGTAGATGTTGTTGGAAGAGCGAATGCATACTTGGCCTTCAAACTGCGGGTCGGCAAGATCTTCGTAAGTAGAGATCTGGCTCGGGTCGAAGTTTTCGCGGTTGTAGTAGATCACACGGGCACGCTGGCTAAAGCCAAACCACATGCCTTCTGGATGACGCATGGATTCCGGCAGGCGCTCGTTGAGAACATCAGAGTCTACGCTTTGAAAAATGCCGTCTTGCTCGGCGCGCCACAGGTTGCCTGCATCTACGGTCAGCATAACGTCGGCGGGGCTAGCCACGCCTTCACGCTGCATACGCTCCATCAGTTGGTTGGCATCGCCTTCCAGCACGTTTACTTCAATGCCTGTCTCTTCAGTGAACGCTTGGTAGAGAATTTCGTCAGAGTCGTAATGGCGTGCGGAGTAGATGTTGACTTCATTAGCGAGTGCGCTGCTGGCGAACGCAGAACCGGCCATGATGGCAGCTACGGAGGCCGTAAGACGTGCTTGTTTCATAACAAATACCCTGAATGTTTATGATAATAAGTTGCATTAACGGCGTGTGCTATTGAAACGCCTTGTTCGAAGAACGTCAAGCGAAATGCTAATGACTCGCATCACTTTTTGTGCCTAGACGTGCATCTCACGCCAATAGAAAATAGAATGCAAATAACTTTCAACCGTGTTCGCAATGGCTGAGCGGTCAGCGCTCTCCCGGCGAACAAACCATGGGTGAACGAATGACGGCAACTGTGTCCCTTTCTGAGGTGGCAGCACCTGCATCGGCGCTGTCGCTACGCGATGTTCAGCATACGTTTGCGGCTAACAAAGTTGTTAAAGGTATTGATCTCGACATTGCTCAGGGCGAAGTGGTCTGCCTGCTTGGCCCTTCCGGCTGCGGTAAAACCACGCTACTGCGCATTGCGGCAGGGCTGGAAGTGGTCCAAGAAGGCACCGTCAGCCTGGAAGGGCAGGCCATTGCCGCCCCCGGCAAACGCCATGTACCGCCGGAAAAGCGCAACGTCGGGCTGGCGTTTCAGGATTCGGCGCTGTTCCCCCACCTTAGCGTGTTGGAAAATGTCACTTTCGGCTTAAAGCATCTGCCCTCCAGCCAGCGCCGTGAACGTGCGCTGGAGCTATTAACCCAGCTTGGCATGGCTGACTACGCCGATACCTACCCGCATATGCTCTCCGGCGGTCAGCAGCAGCGCGTGGCGCTGGCCCGAGCTCTGGCACCTACGCCCAAGCTAATGCTGTTGGATGAACCCTTCTCCAGCCTGGACGCTCGGCTGCGTGACCGGATTCGCGACGATACGCTGCACGTGTTGAAAAAGCTGGGCTCTGCCACGCTGCTGGTGACTCACGACCCGGAAGAAGCGATGTTTATGGCCGACCGTATCGCCTTGATGCGCGATGGCAAAATCGTCCAAACGGGTACCCCGCGGGAGCTTTACTGCGCTCCCGTCGACCCATTTGTGGTGACCTTCTTTGGGGAAGTGAACGAGCTTGAAGGGATGGTGGAAGGAGGCGTGGTACAAACGCCGGTAGGCGACATAGATGCCAGCTGGCTGCCAGAGGGTAGCCAGGCCCAGGTGATGATCCGCCCGGAGGCGCTGCGTATCAAAGAGCGCGACCTGCCTGCGGAAACCCACAGCCACAGCCACGTGGTGATGGCGAAACTACTGGGCCGCACTAGCTTGATTCACCTATGTGCCCACGGTGCTGATGGCCAAGAAGCGCACCTGCACGCCCGGGTACCAGGGGTCTTCCTGCCCCAGGAGGGGCAGCCGATTGATATCGACCTCGACCACACCCAGGTATTTATCTTTCCGCGTTAGTCTTTCCGCGTTAGTTGCGTGTTTTAATTACTCGGCTTGGCTGCCTGGGCGCGCCCGGCGCATCGCCAAGCTGAGTAGAATTACCGGTAGAATCCCCACCACCACAATGGTGAGCGATGCAGTAGACGCCTCCGCCAAGCGCTCATCGGACGCCAAACTGTGAGCGCGCACCGCCAGCGTGTCGAAGTTAAACGGCCGCAAAATAATCGTGGCGGGCAGCTCCTTCATCACATCCACAAACACCAGAATGCCCGCGGCCAATAGGCTGCTGCGCATCAGTGGCGTATGAATGCGCCGCAATGTGCCGCCGGCAGTTTGCCCTAAGGTGCGCGAGGCGGCGTCCATGCTTGGCGTCACTTTGCCCAGGCTCGCCTCTACTGCGTTAAACGACACCGCCAAAAAGCGCACCACATAGGCGTAAATCAAGATGAACGCCGTGCCGCTAAACACCAGCCCGATGATCTTATCGTAATGGGTGTGAAGCCAAGTGTTGAGCGCGTTATCCAGCCAGGCAAACGGAATCAAAATACCCACGGCCACCACCGAGCCAGGAATGGCGTAACCCATCGCCGCAATGCGGGTAAACAGTCGCGCGCTGGGGGAGTTGTGCAGCCGCACGCCGTAGCTCAGCAGCACCGCCAGCCCCACCGCAATCAGCGCTGCCACCGTAGCCAGGCTTAAACTGTTCATGGCAAAGCCGATAAAACGCGTGCCAAATAGGCTGTCGCCGGTAGTCATCGCCATTTCCAGCAGAATACCGCTGGGCAGCATAAAGCCGATGGTAACGGGGAGCAGACAAGCCAGCGTCGCGCCCACTGCGTGCCAGCCGTGCAGGCGATACTCCGGCAGCTGCTGATAGCGGTTGGTGGTATGGAAGTAGCGGCGCTTACCCCGCGACCAGCGCTCCAGCAGCACGAAGGCGATCACGAAGGTCAGCAGGCAGGCGGCTAGCTGGGCCGCGGCAATCGGCTCGCCTAGGCCAAACCAGGTGCGGTAAATACCCGTGGTAAAGGTATCCACCCCAAAAAACTGCACCGCGCCAAACTCATTGAGCGTTTCCATCAACACCAGCGACACGCCACCCACCAGCGCCGGGCGTGCCAGCGGCAGCGCAACGCTGGCAAATAAACGCCAGGGGCCGCGCCCTAACGTGCGACCAACATCCAAGACGCACACCGACTGCTCTAAGAAGGAAGCGCGGGCCAGCAGGTACACATAGGGGTAAAGCACGAAGGTGATCAGCGTGGCAGCGCCCCCCAACGAGCGTACATTGGGGAAGTAGTAGTCGCCGACCTGCCAGTGAAACCACTCCCGCAGCAGGCTTTGTAGCGGCCCCGCCACCTGTAGAAAATCGGTGTAGGCATAAGCAATCACATAGGTCGGCACCGCCAGCGGCAGCAGTAGCGCCCACTCAAATAGGCGCTTGCCGGGGAAGCGACACATCACCACCAGCCACGCCGTTCCGGTGCCAATCACCAGGGTGCCTAAGCCTACCCATAGCACTAACCAGAACGTATTCGAGAGATAGCGGGGCAGCACGGTGCTGGCCAGGTGCTGCCAAACGCCTTCGGTGGGCATCACGATATGGCCAAGCACGACCAAAATAGGCAGCGCCACAATAAGCGCCACCAAAAACAGCGCGATTGACCAAGGGCTTAGCGACAGCGTGATGCGGGAAGCAAAACCTGAGAGCAGAGCCGATGGTGACCGGCGGGCAGGCGTAGACACGTCGTTGTCTCCTTGGACGAGGGGCAGCATGGCTCATCAATGCGAAAAAATAGCGGTTGCAAATAGTATCACCTGTGCCAAAAGGGTGCAGCCAGCATTCGGGCAGGCAAAAAAATCCCCCCGCAAAGCGGAGGGATTTAGCGCAGGCCTAACCGCTGATGTGTTAGTAGCCCACCATCATGCTAGGTAGCCCGGTAATCAAGCTGGGGAAGATAGACATCAGGATACAGGCCAGAATGATGATCGCTACAAACGGTACCACCGCTTTGTACAGATCAACGATCTCAACCCCTGGCGGTGCCACCCCTTTGAGGTAGAACAGGGCATAGCCAAACGGTGGCGTGAGGAAGGAGGTCTGCAGTACCACAGCCACCATCACCACGAACCACAATACGTCCACGCCCATCTGAGCAATGATCGGCAGCATAATCGGGAAGCTCAGCAGCACGATGCCGGTCCAATCCAAGAACATGCCCAGGATAAAGACCAGGAATAGCATCAGCAGCAGCGCGCCAAAGGTGCCGCCTGGCATGGCCAGTACGAAGTCGCTGATCACCGTCATACCGCCGCCAATGGAGAACACGCCGGTAAACGCCGTCGCGCCCACCAGTACCAGCATCACCATGGTGGTGGTTTTACCCGCTTCGATCAGCGTGTTGTAGCAGGTAGAGAGCTTGCGGTCGCCAAAGATCAAGAACAGCAGGAAAGCGATAAACACACCAATCGCGGATGCTTCCGTAGCGGTAGCGATCCCGGTAAACAGTGCGCCCAGTACGCCCAAAATCAGCGACATCGGCGGCACGACGTATTTACCCAGCATCACCAGCAGCTGTTTGGTACTTACCTCAGCGCGCTCCTCTTTAGGCACTTTGGGGCCATAGCTGGGTTTTAGCCAACAGATCAGCACCACGTAAAGCGCGTACATCACGCCCAGCAGCAGGCCTGGAATCAGCGCCCCGGCAAACAGCGCACCCACCGACACAGGCGAGTAGCTGGCCATCAAAATCAGCATGATGCTGGGCGGAATCAAAATGCCCAGGCAGCCGCTGGCCATGATCACGCCCGCGCTTAGCTCTTTGTTGTAGCCGTACTTGAGCATTGGCACCAGGGCGATCATGCCCATTACCGCAATGGACGCCCCGACGATGCCGGTGGTGGCTGCCAGCAGTACGGAAACAACAACGACGGTTAAGGCCAGACCGCCGCGCACATTCGCCAGCAGCAGGCGCATGGCGTCGAACATCTTCTCCGTCACGCCGGAGTCGTTGAGAAAGCGCGCCATCAAAATAAACAGCGGAATGGCGACCAGCACATAGTTGTCCATGGCGTTGCCATAAACGTTATTAATAATAATGCCGAGGGTATTAATACCGGGGCCTAGATACGCGCCGATGACCGCCATGCCGCCCAGCACAAAGGCTAGCGGATGGCCCATAAACAGCCCGACCAGCAGCCCGCCAAACATCACCAGCGTCAGTAGTTCTGCACTCATGCGGACTTCTCCTCACGCAGCTGCATAATGGCGTGCAGCACAATGGCAATCGCCTGTAGCAAAATCAGCGCGGCTGCCACTACGATGACCCCTTTCACCGGATAAACGGGAATCGAGACCATGCCGTAGGTGGTTTCACCACGGCTAAAGGAGCGCTCAAAGAAGCGCCAGCCGTAGGTCAGCAGTAGCCAAATAAACGGCACGAAGAAAACTAGGTAGCCAATGAGATCCAGCACAGCCTGCTTCTTACGAGATAGCAAACGCTTCACCACATCCACCTCAACGTGGGCGTGATGACGCAACCCGTAAGCCGCCATGAGCATAAAGTGAGCGCCGAACAGCATCTTCGTAACATCGAACGCCCAGTCGCTTGGGCGGCCGAAGAAAAAGCGCGACACAATGTCGTAAAGCACTATGAGAGTAATGATGGCAATTAACGGCGCGATAATGCGGCCAAACAGCTCGTTAATCGCATCGATCGCCTTGGCAATCGCATTCATGGAAGATCTCCGCAACTGAGCTAAGGCCGCCCCGGCAGGTGCTGGGGCGGCAATGTTACGCTTTTATAGTGAATGCCTTATAGGCAGGCTTCGATCTCTTCCAGTGAGGGCAGGTTATCCATGGTGCGGCTCATGTTGAACGGGGCCGTCACATCACGCCAGGCTGCATACTCCTGCAAGTAAGTGATCATGGAGTGGTAGACCTTGGCGTGGTCAGGGTTCTCACAGGCACCGCGAACGATGACCTCGTTAGTGATCTCTTGGATACGCGCCAGATCCTCTTCAGAGAACTGGTTGATGGTCACGCCCGCGTCGATAAACTTCTGGGTCGCTTCGGTGGATTCGCGCTCAGACCAGGAGAGTGACCACGCCATGGTGGCTTCGGCAGCGATACGCAGCTTGGCTTGCGTCTCTTCAGAAAGCGCATCCCAAGAATCTTTGTTGATCATAACGCCGAACACGCTCGCTGACTGGTGCCAGCCGGGGGTCGCCCAGTAGTCGGCCACTTCGGCAAAGCCTGCATTGAAGTCAACGCCAGGGGTGGAGAACTCACCTGCGTCAATCACGCCACGCTCAATGGCTTGGTACACTTCGCCACCAGCCAGTGTGACCTGTGAGCCGCCCAACTCTTCAAGCACACGGCCCTGGTCACGGCCAGAAAGACGCAGGCGCTTGCCTTCTAGGTCGGCGATGCTCTCGATGGGCGTGCGGCCCATAAAGCCGGATTCATTGTTGGTAATACCGTAGGGCAGGTAAACCATGTTGTACTGGCCATAGATCTCTTGGTAGAGCTCAAAACCGCCCCACTGTTGGATCCAGTTCAGATAATCGACACCGTTGAACAAACTGGTGGTGGTGGCCAGCGGCGAGAACGCTGGGTTTAAGCCTGCCCAGTAGCCGGGCCAGTCACCTGCGGCTTGGATAGCGCCGGTTTCAGTGGCGTCGAAGACTTCGGTGCCGGGCATCAAGGTGCCGCCTGCGCGGAAGTTAATTTGAACTTCGTCGCCCGCTAGTTGGTTAACCAACTCTGCCCAGTGCTGGTCGATTTTGATCAGATCCAGGTTCTCCGGCCAGGTGGAGGTCATGGTCCACTGCTCTTGTGCCTGGGCGGTGGAGGTGAGCGCGGCGAAAGCGACGCCAGCGGCAAGGCTGGTCAATGCGAATTTTGTAGTCTTTTTCATTGTATGTTTCCTGGTACTTTGGCGGTTAGCGTTATTAGTGTTAATGACCTGAAAGCAGGAAAGTACAGCGGGCAGGCTAACGTTTACGTAAAGTAAAACATCCTGCGCTGCATCGCTAAGCTAGCACATACCCCCCGCTGCAGCGCAATATCAGTAATACAAGGAAGCTAACGCGGGCTTTGTTGCCGTTTTATTTGAAAAATGGCAGTCAAAACATCGCTTTAAAATGCTATTAGGTGCACTTCCACAGGGGGGATATGGTGATAAAACGTTGAAAAGCGCCTATTTGTTAAACCAAAGTTGTAAGAGAATTTTTATTTTAAGGAGTTGCCATGGGCAGGCCGCACCACGCTGAGCCTACCTCACCGGCTGGCACTGCCGTTGCACAACAAGCTGCTGTGTTAGCCAGCTATGCCCGCCGTTTAAAGCGGCGCGGCTGGCGGGGGTTAGTGTGGCTTAACGGTGCTCCAGAGCAGGCGCGCCAGCAGGCGTTGGCGCTATGGCAAGCACTCGACTGGAGTGCGCCACTGTGGATAGGGGATGGCCAGCAAGCGCCGGTAGCACCGAGCTTGCCAAGCCGCAAAGCGCGCACCCGGCTGGGAGCAGAGCATCAGCTGGTGATCCTGGATGCCAGCGGCCACCAAGGGTTAGATCCAGATGCCCTAGGCGCACTAGCGGGCACCGTCAGCGCTGGCGGTCTGCTGGTGCTGGTCACCCCAGCGACGTGGGGCAGCCAACCCGATCCCGACTACGCCCGCTTTGCCGATTACCCTTGGCAGTGGGAAGCGCTCAGCGCGCACTATTTAGCGCGGTTGGCCTGTCAGTTGGGCGAGTCTAACGCCGTGATCCACTGGCCCGTTGGTGGTGCGCTATGGCTACCCGCGTTGAGCAAACGGCAAGCAGCCGCCGCGCAATGGGACGATGCTGACTGCCTCACCCTAGACCAGGCCAGCGCAGTGAGCGCGCTGGTCAAGCTCAAACGCCGCCGCCCGCTGGTAGTGACTGCCGACCGGGGACGAGGCAAAAGTGCCGCTTTGGGCATAGCCTGCGCGCGCTTACTGCAGCAAAGCGGTGACGTAGAACTCCTGCTTACGGCCCCTCGGCTTAGCGCAGTGGAGAGCGTCTTTAGCCGAGTGGCGGCGCTGTGCCCTGAAGCACAGCACCACGGCCCCGCCGAGGTGTCGCTTCCCATCGGCAGTCGGCTGCGCTTTTTGCCGCCGGATGTTCTGACAGAACAGATAGAACAGGGCACGTTAGGAGGCAGCGGCAGTATGCTGCTGGTGGATGAAGCCGCCGCCATTCCGGCGTCGTTGCTGGCCCGCTGGCTGGCGGCTTTTCCGCGCATTGCGTTTGCCACGACGGTGCATGGCTACGAAGGCTCGGGGCGCGGCTTTGCGCTGCGTTTTCGCGATATATTGGACCGCCAAGCGCCCCAGTGGCGTGAATTGACGCTGCAAGCGCCAATACGCTGGTCAGCCGGTGACCCGCTGGAAGCCGTCATTCAGCACCTGCTTTTACTCGATGCGCCGCTGCCCAAAGTAGAGCCACACCAGGGCGAGCGGCTTCCCAGCATGGTAATTAGCCAAGCGCAGCTAGCGGAGCGGGGGGCTTTGCTGGAACAGATGTTTGGCCTGCTGGTGCAGTCCCACTACCGCACCACGCCGAGTGATTTACGCCAACTGCTGGATGGCCCCGGCACGTCGCTGCGCATGATGCTAGGCAGCGATGGGGCTGACCCCCAAGCGGTGCTGATCACGCGAGAAGAGGGCGGCTTTGAGGCCGCGCTTGCCGAGCAGGTAGCGCGAGGCGAGCGCAGAGCTCAGGGGCATTTGTTGGCGCAGTCGCTGGCGGCCCATTGCGGCAGCCGTGAGGCGCTAACCGCCCGCTGGCGGCGGGTGGCGCGCATTGCTGCCCACCCACAGCGCCGTCGCGAAGGGCTGGGGCGGCAGCTGTTGGAAGAGGATATGGTCAGCGCTGCTCAGCAAGGTATTGTGCTGTATGGGGCTACTTTTGGTGCTGAGGCAGGGTTGCTCCAATTTTGGCTGGCGCTGGGGTTTGTGCCGGTGCGTTTAGGCATTACCCGAGAAGCCGCCACTGGCGAATACGCCGTGATGGTCGCCAAACCGCTCAACCAAGAGGGTCAGTCGGTGCTCGGTGAATTAACCGCAGGCTTTGCCGCTTCGCTACCCGGCCTGTTGGCGTTTGAATTGGCAACACTGCCTGCTTCGGTGGTGGCGCTGTTGCTCACCTCGCTCTCCGGCCAGCCGCTTAGCGCAGCCGAGCATCAGGCTGTTCACGACGTAGCCTATGCCCGCCGCGACCCCGCCCTGGCTCGCCCGGCGCTGCAGGCGCTGGCGCGTGAAGCCAGCCGCCAACCGTTAGGTGAGGCCCAGCAGGCGCATCAGCAGCTCGCTGCTTGGGCCTACCAAAATCAGCCGTTCGCTAAGGCTCAAAAAGAGGCCGTACAATGCTTACGTCAGGCTGTACAGCAGGTGATCGAAGCATGTGCGCTTTTCCCCAGTGAGCCAGAGCGGTAAAGTAAGCCCGTTATCGATAATGAAGAGTTTCCATGAACGCACATCTAGCAGCGCTCGAACCACGCCTTGTATGGCAGCACTTTCGCACCCTGTGTAACACGCCACGCCCCTCCGGCCATGAAGCCGCTTTGGTGGCGACGTTAGAAGCCTGGGCCGATACTCAGGGGCTTACCCACGACCGGGATGCCTTTGGCAACCTGCGCATTCGCAAGCCCGCAACGCCCGGCTGTGAAGGCGCTCCCGGTATTGTGCTGCAGGGGCACCTGGATATGGTGGCCCAGGCCAACTCGGGGCATGAGCACGACTTTACCCGTGACCCCATTCGCACCGTGGTCAAAGAGGGATGGCTTTACGCTGAAGGCACCACTCTAGGGGCGGATAATGGCATGGGCGTGGCGGCCATTTTGGCCGTACTGGAAGACCCCGAGCTGACCCATGGCCCGCTGGAAGCGCTGTTCACCCTGGAAGAAGAGACCTCCATGGGCGGTGCGCTGAATCTTGCTGAAAATTGGTTGGAGGGCTCGCTGCTGCTCAACTTGGATAGCGAAGACCGTGGCGAGGTGTATATCGGCTGTGCGGGCGGCGCGGATGTGGTGGTTGACGCTCAACTGCCCAGCGCTGCCCTGCAGGAGGGCGAGCAACTCCTTTCTCTCTCGCTCACCGGCCTGAAAGGCGGCCACTCGGGCATGGATATCCATAAGCCTTTGGGAAACGCTAACCGCCTGCTGGTGCGCGTGCTGTGGGCACTGGAGGCCTTCGGTGCCCGCCTGGTGAGCTACCAGGGCGGCACGCTGCGCAACGCCATTCCCCGTGAAGCCTTTGCCCAGGTAGCGCTGCCCGCCGATGATATGGACGCCGCCCTGGCGGCCGTTGAGAAGCTGGCCGTGACCCTCAAAGCCGAGCTGGGCAGTGGCGATAGCGGCTTGGTATTGACCGCCGCCCGTGCCGAACAGGCCGACGCTGAGCCGCTGACCCTGGACGCTAGCGCCATGCTACTGGCCGCGCTTCATGCCGCCCCCTGCGGCGTCGAGCGCATGAGCGCAGACGTGCCAGGCGTAGTCGAAACCTCCAACAACCTGGGCGTGTTAAGCGTCGAGCAGGGGCGTTTCCACCTCTGCGCCCTGGTGCGTTCGTTGCACGATAGCGCTGCCCAAGCGATGGCCGAGCGCTTTCAGGCGCTGTTTGGGCTAATGGGCGCACGGGTGAAAGTCGAAAACGGCTACCCCGGCTGGGCACCCAACCCGGATAGCCCGCTACTGGCCACCTTCAAGGCGCGCCACGCGGCGCTGATGGGCCACGAGCCCGAGGTGAAAGTGATCCATGCAGGGCTAGAGTGCGGTATTTTGGGCAGCAAATACCCGCACTTGGATATGATTTCCTTTGGCCCGCTGATTCGCGGCGCGCACTCGCCGGATGAGCGGGTGGAGATCGAGTCCGTGGCGGAGTTCTGGGCCATGCTGCGCGATCTAGTGGAAACGCTGGCGAAGTAACGCCATGCTAAAGCAGCAAAAAAGCAATAAAAACGGCACCGCGAAGGTGCCGTTTTTATTAGGGACGAAGAGCCGCAGCGTTATTAATCGCGGCTGTTCACCGAACTTACTTGCCTAAATAGGCGTTGAGCATCCACACGGTTTTTTCCTGCTCGCGGATGTAGTCGCCCGCCTGGGCGGCGGTGCCTTCGTCGTCGGCGTCGGACGCTAGCGCCAGCAGTTCGCGCTGCAGTTCGATCAGCGTTTGATAGCCTGCCAGAACGCCTTGCACGCAGGTCTTGCCATCGTGGACATCTTTGTCTTCTTGGATGCGCGACAGCTTCACGTAATCGCTGTAGGCGTGTACCGGCTTATGCCCCAGGGTGAGAATACGCTCGGCCACTTCATCTACTTTGGTCAGCAGGTCAGTGTAGAACTCTTCAAACTTGGCATGCAGCTCAAAGAAGTCGTTGCCCTTCACGTTCCAGTGGTAGCCACGCACATTCATGTAAAAAATCTGATAGTTGGCCAGCAGGTGATTGAGTTTCTCGGCTAACTGGCTGGCGCTGCCTTCGTGTAGGCCAATGCTGTTCATATTATCCATTTGTGCTCCTCCATGGTTGGAGCCGCGCTGAAAAAGTACGGCCATCAAATCGTTTGATCTAGCTTAAGGCGCTGTGCTTGTGATGCAAAACAGGTTTTTTGCATCGCAGCTATAGCGCCCTACCATTAGAGCGGTGAGCTGGCGACGGCTGACTCATCGCTGATGAATAAAGAAATGTAGGCGCAGGCGCGTCATTTCAAGGGGCTTATCTTCAAGGCTCGCTCCACGACCCGCTCAAAGTCGCGCTCAGCGGCTTGCAAGCCACAGGCGTGCGATGCTTTCGCAACGGTCTGCCAGAAGCTCTGCCGTACGGGGTAGCGCCTGTTCTAATGTCATTAGGCCATCGGCTAGCGCAAAGGCGGCGGTAACGCCTTCTTCCGTGCAGGCTTGCCAGCCATCGCCTAGGCTACCCGCGAGCACAATCACCGGCTTGCCCTGGCGCTTAGCGGCGCGGGAGACACCAATCGGCGTTTTGCCCGCTAAGCTCTGGCCATCTAGGCGGCCCTCGCCGGTAATCACTAAATCTGCATCGTTCAGTAATTGGGCAAAATTCGCCTGCTGCATGATCATTTCAATGCCTGGCGTTAGCGTCGCGTTCAAAAAGCAGTGGGCGGCAAACCCCATGCCGCCTGCCGCTCCCGCTCCTGGCAGCTCTCGGTCGTCTCGGCCCAGCGCCTTGGCGGTGAGGTCGGCAAAGTGGCCGAGCGCGCGGTCTAGCGTTGCCACATCGGCGTCTGTCGCGCCCTTTTGTGGGCCGAAGACGGCACTGGCACCGCGTTCGCCTAGCAGTGGGTTATCCACATCCACGGCGGCCTCTACGCGTAATTCGGCCAAGCGCGGGTCTAACGTCGAAAGATCCAGGGTCGCAAGCTGCTGGAGTGCGCCGCCGCCTGGGGGCAGCGGCTGGCCCTGGGCATCCAGTAGCGTGGCGCCCAGCGCCTGGAGCATTCCTGCGCCCGCATCGTTGGTGGCGCTTCCGCCGAGCAGCAGCAGGGCATGGGTGGCGCCTGCATCTAGGGCAGCGAGAAACAGCTCGCCCACGCCGAAGGTGGTGGTATGCAGGGCGCTGCGCTCTGCGTGGGTCAGGTGCTGCAGGCCGCTGGCTTCTGCCAGCTCGATAAACGCGGTACGCTGCTCGCTTAGCCAGCCCCAGGCGGCTTGGTGTGGCCGCCCAAGGGCGTCTTGCACCGTGAGCGTACGGCGCTCGGCATGGGTGGCGGCAATTAAGGCATCAAGGCTGCCTTCGCCGCCATCCGCCAGGGGGCAGAGCTGTGTGATGGCGTTGGGCGCTGCCCGTTGAATACCTTGTACCATGGCCTTGGCGGCCTCTTCGGCGCCCAAGGCGTCCTTAAAACTGTCAGGGCAAAGCAGTACATTCATCGCACAACCTCCTTAAAACGTTGTCTCAGCGTGTTGTCGTTCTTTTTAATGTCTGTTGGCGAGCTTAGCGCGCTGCTTGGTGACACACCAGCCACGCAGGTAGCGAGAGGATTTATCATGAAGGCCATACCCCTTAGCATTACCTGCCTGTTGGCACTGGCGGGTTGTCAGACGGTTCCTGACCGGCTGCCCCAAGCGGAGCCTGCGCCAGCGGCGGCTTGTTACTTTCCCACCGACCCTCCCACCGACCAGTCTGCACCGGATGAAACGCTGAGCGTTTTGACGGCAAGCATCGATGTGCTGGAAGCCTGGGGGTTTTCGTTGGAGACCACTGATACGGAGCTTGGGCTAGTGAGTGCCTCCCGGGAGCGCGAGCTGATCGGCTACTACGACCGCTATGACTACGACTATGGCTACGGCAGCGGCTTCCGCCTGTTTGGCGGGTTTGGTATTGGTCGCGGCGTAGGGATTGGCGTGGGTGGCTCCTTCGGCCCAGGTTTTGGCCAGCAGCCCGTTGAGGTAGAGCGGGTATCGCTGCTTGCCCGCGATGGCCATCTGCGCATTTCAAGGGACATTCGCCGCTTTGACCACCTGGGCGACCTGCGAGAGTCCTATAGCGCCAGTAACGATGATTTCTGTGGCCGTTTCCAGGACGCTTTTTCGTCATCCGTCACACCGCAGGGGGCATCATGACACCATTCCGCCATACCTCATGGGTAGCGCTCACGCTATGCGCCACGCTGTGGCTGGCAGGCTGTGCCACCACGCAACCCCTTGAACCGCGCGAGCTGCGCTATAGCGCGCCAATGGAGCAAACCTTCCGCGAGGCGGTGGCACTGATGGTGGAGCAGGGCTATGTGATACGCCACGCTGACTTGACCTTAGGGCGCGCCGAGGCAAGCCTGGCACGCTGGCCGGAGTATCGCATCCAACTACAAGTAAGCGATGCACAAGGAGGCAGCTTAGTGAGCGTGTCAGCACTGCGCGGTAGCCAGCCGATACCGCCTTATGTGCTAGATCCCTGGCTCGTGGAGTTACAGCGCAAATTAGGAGAATTACCGTGATAAGAGCATGGCCACGGGTATCGGTTCGGCGCACCTGTCAGGCGTTGGTGGTGGGTAGCCTGTTGGCTAGCCCTTTAGCTATGGCGCACCCCCATGGCTGGATCGATATGAGCGTGCGGGTCATTACCAACGACGACGGTGCAGTCACCGGGCTTCATCAAACGTGGCGAATGGACCCCTTTTATAGCTTGGTCGTCATGGAGGAGTTGCAGCAGGTACCAGGCACGAGCCTGGAGCAGGGGCTGGATCAGTTGGGCAGTGAGATTCGCAATAACTTGACTCCTCAGCACTACTTTACCGAGGTGCGGATCGGCGACAAGCCGCAGACGTTTGGCGAGGTCACCGAGTACACCGCACTGGAGCGGGACGGCCGTTTAACGTTTATGTTTATTTTACCGCTGACCTCACCCCAGCCTTTGAGCGGTCAGGTGCTGGAGTATCAAGTCTTTGACCCCACGTACTACATCGAGATGGTACATGAGGAAGAGGGCGACGAGCCCTCTCCTCAGGCGCTGATTCTCAACGGCGAACCCGATTGCACGCTAAGCGTGCTACCCGCCGACCCCGATCCGGAGAAGGTGTTGCAGGCGTCACTACTAGACGTGGACGAGGAAGGCGAACCGGGATTAGGCCGCCACTTTGCGGAAACAGGGCGGGTGGATTGCCGCTAGCGGCCTACTGGCTGGTCATGTATAAAGTGTTACTTTATATCTTTTGTGCGGAGGGGGAATGCCGTTAACGGGACGACAGTTGGCCACTGGTGCCCTGGTGCTATTAGGCGTGGCGCTGCTGGTGTGGGCGGTACAGGCGAACTTACAGGGTGCCAGCCTGCAGCTACTTACGTGGCAGCGAGAACTACACCGCAGCCTGACCCTGGCGATTACCGAGTTGTCACGCACGCCTTCCACCGGCACGTGGCTAACGCTGCTTGGCGTGAGCTTCGCCTACGGCGTGTTTCATGCCGCAGGGCCTGGGCATGGTAAAGCAGTATTGGCCACCTATTTGGCGTCTCATGGCGGTGCGACTCGCCGGGCGCTAGGGCTCTCGTTTGCTGCCTCGCTACTGCAGGGCGTGACGGCCATTGCGATGGTGGCGATATTGGTACACGGGCTGGGCTGGGTGACGCGTCAAGCCATGGGCAGCGTGGTATGGGTGGAGCAGGCCAGCTTTCTGCTGGTAGCCCTATTGGGCGCTTGGCTCTGCTGGCGAGCGGTGAAGCAGCTGCGCCACGTCTACGCGGCTAGCAATAAGCCTGTGATAGAGCACACGCATGCTCATGACCACAGCCACAGCCACAGCCACGGCCATACCCACTGCTGTGGCGGTGCCCATCATCTTGAACCCGAGCAGGCGTTGGATTGGCGTACGGCCTTGATGACCGTCGGGGCGATTGGTGTGCGCCCCTGCAGCGGAGCGATCTTGATGCTAGGTGCCGCAAGCCTTTTAGGCCAATTTTACGTGGGGGTCGCGTCGGTGGTGGCGATGTCGCTGGGCACGGGCATTACCGTATCGATACTGGCCCTGGCGAGTATCGTGGCCCGAGGATGGGCCACCAAGCGGCTACAAAAGCAGAGTCAGCAGCGGGTCGAAAAAGCCGCGGGCTGGGTGGCACTCACCGGTGGGGCAGTGATTGTTGCGCTGGGGATTTCCTTGGCGCTGGCCGGTGCGGCGCAGCCTGCCAGCGGCCCGTTACTCAACGAGCCGCCCGCGCGTGGCTCAATGCTGGGCGGTTGAGCTTAAAGCGACAGCCCCTCAATTTGCGCTAGCAGCTGTTCCCGTCGCTCCCCCTGCTGGGCGAGCTCATAAGGCTTGGGAGTGCCGTTGCCCCACACCGGCGCGGGCCAGCTGGCGTCATCGGTATAGCGCACCACTAAATGGATATGTAGCTGGCTGACCACGTTGCCCAGCGTGGCGATATTGAGCTTGTCGCCCTGGAAGGCCTCTTTCATGGCCGCTCCCAGTTGAGTGGCCTCCTGCCAGAGCTGCGCCTGCTCCTCTTGACTGAGTTCAAACACTTCGCTGACCGATGCTACTCTGGGCACTAGCACCACCCAAGGGTAGCGAGCATCGTTCATCAGCAGAGCGCGGCAAAGCGGTAGGTCGGCGAGGGGAAAGGTATCGGCCTCTAAGCGTGGATCGATTTCAAAGGTTGCCAAACGGAGTGCTCCTAAGCCAAACGGTTAGACTAGCATCATAGCAGGCAACGGTTATGTCAGGGAAAACAGGCGAAATGATTAAAACCTGTTACGCTGAAAACACTCCCAGGCGGTAAGGCTGCCGCCGGAGCTTCCCGATGTTGAATGACTTGTTAAGGAGAACACCATGAAAAAACTACTGGCGACTAGCTTTATCGAACATCGCGAAAAACCCCGTACTTCTTCTAGTGCGAGGATGGATAGCGAGGGGCGCGAGAGCGCCCCTAGTCCGGCCTCGATTGTTGCTCAATATACTGTTTGACCATGCTCAGGGGGGCGCCTCCGACACTTCCCGCAAAGTAGCTTGGACTCCACAGCGAGTTCTTCCGGTAGGCGGGCTGCACCAGTTCAGGGTGTAGTAACTTCATCCGCCGGCTGGATACCCCCTTCAAACTATTCACCAGCCTGGATACCGCCACTTTGGGTGGAAAGTTGACAAGCAAATGGACGTGATCGGTTTCACCGTTGAACTCCTGTAGCTCCGCCTCGAAGTCCCGACACACTCGGTCGAAAAGTAATTCGAGGGAGTTGAGATGCGCGCCGGTAAACACCTTG
>NZ_LVIA01000025.1:0-19324 GCF_001596805.1 Halomonas sp. KX33721
CTTGCGAAAAACTCGACTGCCGCATCCTTGAGTTCGATGGTGAAGAAGACCATGTTCACCTGCTCGTGGAATATCCGCCGAGGCTGTCGATCAGTGTGCTGGTCAACAATTTGAAATCCACGTCGTCCCGACGGGTGCGGTTCTTGAATGCCCATATTCCGCGCCTCAGCAAGAGCGCCGTGCTGTGGTCGAGATCGTATTTCGCTTGTAGCGCAGGCGGAGCCACTATCGAGACGCTCAAGGCTTATGTGCAGGGACAGAAGACACCAGAATAGGGCCGCTTGTGCGGCCCCCGCTTACCTCCCCGCCCGAGTGGGCGAGGGTTCACGCGGGTTTTTGCTGAGGTTTAGGCGGAGGCTGCCATAGGCAATTGCACCAACAAGACGAAAAGTCATTGCTGCAGCGTTGACTCTAATCAGGGGGGGGGGGCAGGATCCATCATCATGTTAGAAATGCTTTTGGGTAGCAGGCCATATTTTTACGTTAGGTTCAGGCTCGTTTCAGGTTAACGCCGTATAAAGAACAAGTGACAATAACCTCTGAGGTAAATGACCATGCGCAACATCTCCTTAACAACGTCTTTGTTTGCCCTTTCACTCAGTTTGATAACGAGTGCGGCATGGGCTTCGCCCGGCCAAGGCAGTGGTGACAATGGCCTAACCGAGGCTGACGTTGACCGCACGATCAGCCTTGAGGCTGGCGATATGTGGTTCGACCCTGAAGAGCTAGAACTGGCGGCTGGGGAGGTGGTTAAATTTGAAATCACCAACACCGGCAATTTAGAGCATGAATTTGTGATTGGTAGCAAAGAAGCCCAAGAAGAACATCGCCAGATGATGCTAAACATGGCCAATGGCGGAGGCCATGACATGTCAAATATGGCACACGGTGAAGGCCACGATATGTCCAATATGTCAAACGGCGATGGTCACGATATGGCCAATATGAGTATGGCAGGTGTCACCATTGCGCCTGGTGAAACCGGGACTTTATTATGGAGTGTCCCTGACAATGTTAACGAGCTAGAGTATGCCTGTAACATTCCTGGTCATTATGAATCCGGCATGTACGGCAATTTTTCTCTCTAATCTGACGTATATCCATGAAACTGTTGCTACTTGAAGATGATGACTTGCTAGCGGAAAGCTTGGCAGAGAGTCTCAAAGACAACGGTTACCTGGTTGATTTGGCCGCTTCCTTGAAAGCGGCCAAGTCGCTGATGGCAACCGAGCATTATGAACTGGCGATCTTAGATGTCGGTTTGCCCGACGGCTCAGGGCTGGATCTGCTCGCCCAGTGGCGCAGGCAAAAACGCGACACGCCTATTTTGATCCTGACGGCGCGCGATACCTGGGAAGATAAAGTGATTGGACTTGAAACGGGAGCCGATGACTATCTCACCAAGCCCTTCCACGAAGCCGAACTCATGGCCCGCCTGAAGGCCTTGTTGCGTAGGCAGTCTGGTCAGTTATCTCAGGTGATTACGCTAAACGGTGTCTCGTTGGATGAGGCGGGTCAACGTGTGTGCTTAGAAGGGGAAACGTGGCGTTCGCTAACAGCAACGGAGTTTCGATTACTGCGCTACTTAATGCTTCATCCAGACCGTATTCACTCGAAAGATCAGCTACTAGAGCAGCTCTATGCCTTGGAGCAGGACGCTGCAGCACCTAACTTGGTGGAAGTCTATATCGCTCGTCTGCGTCGTTATCTCGGTAAATCAGTCATTCAAACGCGACGCGGTCAGGGGTATTTCTTTGCTTCACATTGATAGACGCAGTTTACGCATTCGGCTGCTCGCATGGCTAGGCGGCGTCGCGCTATTGGTGGTGGTCACCACGTGGCTATTGCATGGGATCTTTTTACAGAGCCTGGCAAGAGATTTTTTAGGTGAACGCTTACAACGTGAAGCAAACCACGCGGTCGCGCAGCTAGAGCAAGACCAAACGGCTGTACCGACTGCGCTCGACTCGGTTAGCCAAGGCTATCAAGTCTTTCATCATCTCTACGTACTCCGCTTCAATGGCTCGGTCAGCGCTTCCGACCCGCAATGGCAGCAACAGCTGGCTCCATTGCTGGAAGAAAACGGTGATGCCCTAATAGACGTGAATCGCGGAACGCAGCACATGCTCGTCTATCGCCGCCATTTTGAGTGGCAGGGCACGCAGGGTGTGCTATTGGTGGGCGAGGATTTTTCCCAAGTAGAAGCAGGGCTTGCAACTTTGCACTGGTGGGTTGGTGGGATCGCCGCCGTGCTTTTAGGGATGCTCATCTTACTCAATATGCTGGCGGTTAACCGTGGACTCATACCACTCTGGCAACTGCGCCAACAACTTGAAGCATTGCGCTCAGGCAAACGAGATCGCTTGTCATTAGTAGCCCCTTCGGAGCTAGATGAATTAGTCGACCAGTTGAACTGGTTCATGGACGACATCGATCTTCGTCTAAAGCGCTCGCGAGAATCGGTCGCCAACCTATCACACGCATTAAAAACCCCGCTGGCAGCAATTACCCAAGTACTGCGCGGCAATCGGCCCATTGATGAAAACCGACGGCATAAACTGCTCAGTCGTATTGAAGATATTAACGCTCAGTTAGCTGCAGAGCTGCGTCGTTCGCGTATTGCAGGGCCTAACGCGGGTCGAATGGCGAACGTCACGCGAGATAGTTCACGGCTCATCGAGATGTTCCGTAGTCTTTACCCTGAGCGCATTTTCAACCTTACCCACTCGGCACACGAGAAAGACCAAGTGCCTATTGAGGCTCACGACTTTTCTGAAATATTAGGCATCGTGCTCGATAACGCTGGCAAATGGTCGAATAGGTGCATTAATTGCGATATTGCCGTCTCCACTACCACACTCACGCTCACCACTGATGATGACGGTTTCGGCGTTGCAGAAGAAGATCTTTCGCGCTTGGGAGAGCGTGGCACACGATTGGATGAACGCCGTCCCGGCTACGGCTTAGGCCTGTCGATTCTTGCGCAGTTAATTGCCCGCTACTCAGGGCACTCGCGCTTTGAGCGTAGTCCACTGGGTGGACTGCGCGTTACGGTTACGTTGCCTCTTGCAGTTGAAGTGATTAATTAATCACTATTCAGCTTTGATTCAGCTTCTTCCATCAAGATGGTGCCGTTCATCATTGACGGGAGTTACACATGGCACGCTCAAGCATCATTTCTCACCCGCTTTCTCGCCGGCAGGTCCTAAAAGGCGGCGCTGCCCTAGGAATAGGTTCCGCTGCGGCAATGGGATTAACCCCCGCCTGGGCAAACCCCTGGGGCCGTACCAACGTCTATGCTCAGGGCGTTGAAGAAGGGCCCGAGGTATCGCTGGCGATCCGCCGTGAATCGTTGCCTATTGACGGACAAGAAGCCCAACCAATTACCATTAACGGTACCAGTCCTGCCCCGCTGATTCGTTTGAAAGAAGGTCAAGACGCAGTACTGCGTGTCACCAACCTGCTGGACGAGCCCACCTCCATCCACTGGCATGGTCTCATTCTACCGCCGGAAATGGATGGTGTGCCTGGCGTTAGCTTTGCAGGTATCGCCCCTGGTGAAACCTTTACCTACCGTTTTCCCGTCCGTCAGAACGGTACCTACTGGTACCACAGCCACTCCGGCTTGCAGGAACAGCTCGGCCACGCCGGGCCGTTGATAATTGACGCCGCCGAGCGCGAACCCATCCGCTATGACCGTGAGCATGTGCTACTGCTCACCGACTGGACCTTTGAAGACCCCATGTCGGTATTTCGTAATCTGAAATCCATGATAGATGGCTATTACAACTTCCAAGAGCGCACGATTGCTGATTTTTTCGCCGATGTTCGCGAAAAGGGTTTCTCACAAACTGCCGAGATGCGCGGTATGTGGGCCAAAATGCGCATGAGCTCGAGGGATATCGCCGATGTTACCGGCAGTACTTACACTTACCTGCTAAACGGCCACTCCCCCCAGGAAAACTGGAATGCGCTGTTCAAAGCCGGTGAGCGGGTGCGGCTACGCGTGATTAACGGCTCAGCGATGTCATACTTTGATGTACGTATACCTGGTTTGAAGATGACCGTCGTTGCTGCCGATGGCCAGCCAGTGCAACCCGTGCCTGTTGATGAGTTCCGTATTGGCGTGGCGGAAACGTACGATGTGCTTGTTTCACCAGAAGATGATCGAGCCTATACCATCTTCGCCGAAGCCATGGATCGGAGTGGCTACGCTCGCGCCACGCTAGCCCCGCGTGAAGGCATGCAGGCGGAGATTCCCAAGCGCCGCCAAATTGCCGACCGCGGCATGGAAGCCATGGGTATGGGCGGTATGGATCACTCCAACATGGCGGGGATGGATCACTCTGGCATGTCCAACATGTCGGGGATGGATCACTCTGGCATGTCCAACATGTCGGGGATGGATCATTCCAGCATGGCTGGGATGGATCACTCCGGTATGTCCAACATGCAAGGCATGGATCACTCTACTATGGGGGGGATGGCAGCCGAGCAGGCCAAAATAGGCGCAAATGGTTTGCTTCTCGCTGGTGAAGCCCAGCCCGGCTCTCGCTACGACCAGGCGGGCATCGGCATCGACCCCGACGAACGACGCATATTAGTCTACCGGGATCTCAAAGCGATCACACCATGGCCTGATCGCCGTGAGCCAGGCCGTGAGCTTGAGCTGCACCTGACCGGCAATATGCAGCGTTATATATGGTCGTTCGACGGTAAGAAGTTTAGCGAAGTGACGGGCCCTATTCATTTTGTGAAAGACGAGCGGCTGCGCCTAATTCTGATTAACGACACCATGATGGAGCATCCTATCCACCTCCACGGCATGTGGATGGAGCTGGAAAACGGCCAAGGGGAATTGATACCACGCAAACACACCCTAAATGTGAAGCCCGGCGAGCGCGTATCTGCGTTGATCACCGCAGATGCAGAGGGCAGTTGGGCGTTCCACTGCCACCTTCTCTATCACATGGATGCCGGCATGTTCCGCGTTGTTCAGGTTTCTTAAGGAGGCAGTATGAAAACCAAGCACTACTTAACCCTCGCCAGCGCCGCCCTCGGCATGGCCGCCGCCACGACTGCTCAAGCCGAAGACGGCTATGACGCCCCGGCCGGCTGGCCGTCACCGGTCGTGGAGTACCCGATGACCACGGTACGGGTCGATCGCTTGGAATATGCTTCGCCCGACAAGGGGGGGGGATGCCTTGGTCTGGGATTTCCAGGCCTGGTATGGCGGTGATTTCAATCGCCTATACGTGGAAGGCGAAGGCCAAAACGTCCAGGGCGATGGCGAAGATGCAGAATTCGAGTCCCTCAACCTGCTTTATAGTCGTTTGATTGCCGACTTCTGGGAACTTCAGGGCGGCATCGGTTATCAGGGCGGTATCGCTACGAATGACTATCCCGAACGCTATTTCGGCGTCATCAGCCTATTGGGGCTCGCCCCCTATCGCTTCGAGACCGATCTCGACTTGATGATAAGCGATGAAGGCGATATCTCCGCCAGCCTGGAAAGCGAGTACGATCTGCGCCTGACGCAGCGGCTCTACCTACAGCCGCGTACCGAAATTGCCGTAGCTGCCAGCGAAGTTAAGGAGTTTGGTGTGGGTAAGGGCCTTAACTCAGTGCGTGTCGGCATGCGCCTGGGCTACGAAGTGACCAGACGCTTTGCGCCTTACGTGGGCGCTTACTGGGAAAAAGAGTATGGCGATACCGCTGACCTTTCTCGTGCTGGCGGGAATAATACCGAAGATACCGGCGTGGTGGCAGGTGTCAGGTTAATATTTTAAATCGTTAAGCACTCTATAACTTGCGCCACCGAAAGGTGGCGTTTTTTTTTTGCTAATAAACCACTAAATTCAGCTTCAACTCATACTCTAAGGTTATTATTAAATTGTAAATAACCAGCGGAGTAAACCACCATGAAAATTAAAGCAATTGTTTTTAGTGCAGTAGTAGCAAGTATCCTCTCTACACCTGTATTAGCGAGCTTAGGCAATACAACACAGAATCTTCCCTTACTAGAAAGAGGCGTATCTTCTACACAGATGCTTGCCCAGGGGCAACCTAAGCGTTTCAATATTAACATTGAACAAGCGACTACACTGAAAGTAGTGAGTGAGCACTTTCCAGGATTTACCAGCACTGGCAACCGCATTTCAGCTGTTCTTTATAATGAGGCGGGACAGAAGGTAGCAGAAGCTTCCAGCCCACGGGGGCACTTCGAACTTGTTCGTCAGCTGCAACCGGGCAATTATCAGCTTGAGGTAACAGGAAGATCAAGGGGAGGCAGTGATGATAACCATTATTATGAACTACATGTCGCCTATTGATATCCTTTAGTCTTGACATGAATTAAGAAGGTCAGCCATGAGCTGACCTTTTTTATGAAAAACTAGTATCTCGGCAAACAAATTCAGCTTTAATTCAGGAATTTTCGCTAACGAGCTATGGTGATTTCTGGTGTATGGAAGCAGGCTGAAGGGGTGGCGTATCCTGTTGGTTGATCACCGCCAAGATCACAACCAACAGAGGAATGATACGCCATGTCCAAGTCTAACCTGCACGCTCTTTCACAACCAGAGGTGGCCACCACCGACCCATTGCACGAGCTGATCCGTCAGGGTGCCCGTGACCTGATTGCCAAGGCGGTCGAGTCGGAGCTTCAGGGCTTGCTGAACCAGTATGCCGATGTTTCAACACCTGATGGGCGCCAAGCTGTGGTGCGCAACGGACACCTACCCAAGCGCACAATCCAGACAGGCGTTGGGGATGTTGACGTTCAGGTGCCCAAGGTCAGAGACCGCAGCGGCTCCGGCATTCGCTTTAACAGCCAGCTCCTGCCGCCGTACTTGAAGCGGGCTCGGAGTCTGGATGAGCTCATCCCTTGGCTCTACCTGCGAGGGGTCTCCTCTGGCGACTTTCAGGAGGCTCTGAACGCCTTGGTCGGTGAGCAGGCCAAGGGGTTGTCCGCCAATACGGTGACCCGGCTCAAGGCCCAGTGGCTGAAGGAGCACGAGGAGTGGTGTCACCGTGACCTGGGCCAGAAGCGCTACGTTTACTGGTGGGCGGACGGTGTCTACAGCAATGTCCGCCTGGATGACCGGCTCTGCCTGCTGGTGATCATTGGGGTCACTGAGCACGGCCACAAGGAGCTGGTGGCTGTTGAAGATGGCCACCGGGAGTCTGAAGCCAGCTGGCGTGAGCTGCTCACTGGCTTGCGGGAACGTGGCCTGGATCATGCGCCCAAGCTGGCCGTAGGCGACGGGGCTCTGGGCTTCTGGAAAGCGCTGAGCAAGGTGTTTCCGGAAACCCGGCACCAGCGGTGCTGGGTGCACAAGACCGCTAACGTACTGGACAAGCTGCCCAAGTCAGTACAACCGAAAGTGAAGTCAGCCTTGCACGAGATCTATCTGGCGGAGACCCGTGACAGCGCACACAAGGCCTTTGACAGCACGTTGAAGCGGTTTCAGGACAAGTACCCGAAGGCCATGGAAAACCTTGAGAAGGACCGGGACGAGCTGTTGGCCTTCTACGATTTCCCGGCCATTCACTGGATTCACTTGCGGACCACCAATCCGATTGAATCCACCTTCGCCACCGTGCGGTTAAGAACCAAGCAGAGCCGATCCTGCGGCTCTCGCGACACCACCTTATCGATGGTGTTCAAATTACTCCAATCCGCCCAAAAACGCTGGAAGCGGATCAAGGGGTTCGACCAACTGAAGCTGGTCGTGGACAACGTCCAGTTTCGGGATGGAGAGCAGGTGGATGATCAAACTGGCAGAGACGCCGCCTGATGGTCATACACCAGATTTGACAATAACTCTTCGCTAACTTTATAGTGCCGCAATCGGCGTAAAAACAAGACAATTCATAAAGAGGTGTCATCATGTGGAATAACAAGAAGATTCCCTTGGTCAGCATGACGGTTATGGCCTTGGCAATCGGCTCGACGTATGTTTCGGCCCTGGAAATCCAATCGGGAGAGACCACCGTGAGTCTTTATGGCTACGCCAGGCTGAACATGGCTTACAACTTCGATCGGGATGCCGGATCGGCAAACGAAGGTTACTTTGGAGAAGTCGAAAGGTCGGAAGGTAAGGTCGGTGATCAGTTTCAGATATCCGCCACCCAGAGCCGCATTGGCTTTCGAACCAGCACGCCTGTCGAGGGGAGCACGCTAGACACCGTTATCGAAGGGGACTTCTGGTCCTACAACGATGACAATACGCGCTTCAGACTACGGCATGCCTATGGGTCCTGGAATGGCATCCTTGCCGGGCAGACCTGGTCGAATTACAACACCTTCGTCGCCGCCACGCCCACACTGGATTTCTTTAGCACGGCGGGAAGCTATGGTGGCTATGGTACGCGCCTTGCCCAGTTGCGCTACACCATTGGAGGATTCTCGATAGCTGCGGAAGATCCAAAAGCACAGCTGGCGGAGAACATCGATGGTTCCTTACCTGAAGACGCCTCCTTGCCAGATAATGACGATGCCGTATCATCGATGCCCGCGTTGAGCCTGCGCTATGAAGATAGTATGGGTGACTTTTCCTACTCAATCGCCGGCATCGCCCGGCAGCTGAAGTACGATACCGGCAGCGAGAAGGATACGGAAATGGGCTATGGGGCCTTCGCCGCAGGTGCCTACCATGCCGGACCGGTGACCTTGAGAGCGATCGTGAACGCCAGCGAGGGGGCGAACAGTTACCTCTATCTGTCTGGCGATTACTTCAACGGTGCCGATGCCTACGTCGATACCAACGGTAAGCTGCAAACGCTATCTGGCGATAGCGGAGCCCTTGGTCTTTCTTATCAAATATCACCACACTATTCACTGAACGCGTCCCATGGCTATACCGATGTCAAATTGGGCGACCCTACCGTAGGTGGGAATGCAGGTAGAAAGAACAAGAATACATTTCTTAATCTGATGTGGACTCCCAACGAACGCTTGATGTACGGAATTGAGTACGGCTATTTCGAAACGGAGTTGGCCGATGGCCGTGAAGAAGATGCGAGCCGTGTGATGGTGGCTGCCCAGTATAGTTTCTAGGGTGAGTTAGTAGCATAGCAGAGAAGCTGTTTTGATCGATTGCTTGGGCGTATGCCCAAGCTTTTTTTATGGTCTTCGTCACTTCATGTGGGGCCTGATCGAACAGGCGACCCACAATACCACTGTCACTAAACTGAATAAGAAAGATCAGTCGCGTCGGGAACACTTCCCGGGTCGCGTCGGGAACACTTCCCGGCGGGTGACCTTCTTATTGTTCTGGTGCTCAGCCTGAGCAAACGAGATCTGTTTCATCGAGAACTCTGGCGGGTAGTGGAAAACTGTATTTTGCCCTGCCGGTGGCACTTAGGCAGCAACGGTCGTATTTATGCAGTGTTTCCTTAAAAGAGGCTCGCAGTAGGCTTGCTTCTACTAGAGTTTATTTCAAAATAATTACCTCAATAATTTGAAAGCCTGAGTTAAAGCAAATGAATTTCTCCATAGAAGTTCACGTCGAGCCGGAGCGCTTGCCCCGGCTGGTTTGAAGCTTAGCTGGCCATTGCGGCACATTCTTCAGCGCAGCGATGACAAGCTTGAGCACACTCTTGACAATGGGTTGCATCATGTTTTGCACACTCATCACCACACTTTTTACAAATGTCGGCACATAGACGGCAGATCTCGTGCGCAAACTCGCTTTCTTGTGCCATGAATGAAGCGGCTAACCGGCAAATTTGAGCACATTGCATTTTAAGGCGAATACATTCCGCCATCATTTTTACGTCGTCTTCTTTTAGGCACTCAGTTGCACACTTGTCACAATACGCTGCACATACGTGACAAGCTTCAATGCAATTCTCATATTTTCCAAAATTCATCTCGATTCTCCATTTATTAAATCAGATTTTATTCACCATAGCTCTTGCTTGGCATAATAAAGCTAGAACAACCTAAAAGAAAAATCAAGGAAAGGTAATCAGGTAACTACTCACGAAATATAAAGTTAAAAAGGTAGCTGTGCGCTACTTGCCAATAATTTTTTATTATTCAGTTAAGATTCAGGAAGGCCTACTATAGTAAATGTTTTTCAAAAAATACTGCAGCATTCGCTGCGCCTGGAAGTTAGCTCGCCACGAAGCCCCTAATTAAAGTAAGTAGGTGAGAAAACTAAATTAATAATGAGAGGAATCAAGTTCTAAGCTTTATAAAAATAATCTCCTTTTAGGAGACTAGCTCAGCCTAATAAGCTTCCTAAGGAGTCAGTATGAAAATTAATCTCTACTTCTCTGACGGCCTGGCTACCCCAGGGTCGCCAGGGAGGGAAAAAGGTCGACCATGATACTGGAAAGCCGCGTCATGGTACCCGAGACGATGGCGATGCCCATCAGGATCACAACCGTGCCCGCCACGGGGCGAGCATAGGCGCTCCACCTTCCTAGGCTTTGCCGATGCAGAGCGAATCGGTTAATCAGTAAAGTGCTGGCAAGAAAAGGTAGCGCCAGTCCTGCCGAGTAGGCACTGAGATATATCATTCCAGCCTGGGCACTAGCAGCATTGGACGTGGCCATCAAGATGGCGCCCAGGATGGGGCCGATACAGGGCGTCCAGCCGATGGCAAAAGATACCCCGAACACAGTAGCCGAAAGCGGAGAGCCACCCTGGACATTGGGGGTGAACTGAAAGGTACGCTGGAAAAGCGGCAATCGGAACACGCCGGTCATAAAGAGGCCCAGCACGATCACCGCCGAGCCGGCAACCCAGTTGAATTCTTGGCGATACCCTCGCATCAGTTGCCCGATACTACTGGCGCCGAGCCCGAGTAGGATGAACACGATGCTGAAGCCGAAGACGAAGAAGGCACTGAGGGTCAATGCCTCTAACCGCCTGTCGGCTTTACCGGCACTACCGCCTGTGACCACCGACAGGTAGGCCGGTAACAGGGGCAGCGTGCAGGGCGAGAAGAAGGAGACCAATCCGCCGATAAAGGCGCCGACCAAGCCGATGGAAGAGAGAGATTCCAATGTGTTATCGCAACTTAAGTTATGGAGACGGCCAACAAGGGTATTGATACCAATCCCATGGTGCTACCTCCTATCATATCCATTTTAACGCCGTAAGAATTTTAAGGCTTACAGCTGCTTTAAGGTCAACCTTTATTGACAAATTATTTGTCTCCTATCGAATTGCAAATATTACACATCAAGCTTGACCTTAAAGTTGACTTCAAAGTTATGGTGGCTACTCAATGAATGACATGAGGACATTTCCATGGCGCTACAACTGGGCGAGACAGCACCAAACTTCACGATCGAATCCACGCAAGGCACGGTCAACTTTCACCAATGGCTTGACGACAGCTGGGCGGTGCTGTTCTCGCACCCCGCTGATTTTACGCCAGTATGCACCACAGAACTGGGCGCGTTTGCCAAGCGAAAGAACGAATTCACCCAGCGGGGTGCCAAACTGGTTGGGGTTTCGGTGGATCCCCTCAGCTCTCACCACGACTGGGCGGGGGATATTGAACAGACTCAGGGCACGGCCCTGAACTACCCCTTGCTGGCTGACGAAGATCAGGTGGTAGCGAAGCTTTATGGAATGATCCATCCCAAAGCCGACCCCAAACTGACGGTGCGTACGGTCTTCATCATCGATTCTGACAAGAAAATTCGTCTCACTTTGACGTATCCACCCAGCACAGGACGTAATGTCGACGAGATACTGCGGGTTCTCGATTCGCTTCAGCTAACTGACAAGCACAAAGTGGCCACCCCCGTTGACTGGCAAAATGGTGACGATGTCATCATCTCGCCATCGCTATCGAATGATGACGCTAGGCAACACTTTCCCGAAGGCTGGAACACCAAGACGCCCTACCTTAGGGTCGTGCGCCAACCGGAGCAATAGGAGCCCCGACCGGTAGATTCGTTGAGTCAGGCTGCCAGAAGCTTGGATTAATAATGTCGTGAGGTAACGCTATGCAAACACTAAGTATCGGCGAGCTTGCCGAACGAAGCGGGGTCGCTAGCCAGGCGATTCGATTCTACGAAAAAGAGAGACTTATGCCTCCTCCGAGGAGGACCGATGCCAACTATCGGCGTTACCCACTGGAAGCTGTGGATCGGTTGCAGTTTATCGTCCATGCCAAGCAGTGGGGCTTCACGCTGCAAGAGATTCGGGAGCTGCTAATGCTTCAGGATGCTAATGGCGACCGGGCGCAAGCTAAACGCATCGCCGGGGAGAAGCTGCACAAGGTGCGCGAGCAGATCAAGCACCTCACGCGGATTGAAGCCGTATTATCGAAAACATTGAGTGAGTGTGCAGGCGAAGGGCCTATGCAGGAAGGCTGCCCGATTGTTGAAGCTATCGCTGAGCAGACTGAATGATCGGGCATTTTCTCGATAGCGAACATGGGAATCAAGTTTGCCTACCGGGTCGTCGATAAATTAACAGGGAGATCGTCATTATGGCGCAATACGTCGATATCGAGATTCGTGGTATGTCCTGTGCTTCCTGTGTTGGGCGTGTGGAGCGCGCACTCAGCCAGCAGCCAGGCGTGATCAACGCTCAAGTGAACCTCGCCGCACAGAAGGCGGCTATCCAGGTCGAAGCAGGTACCGCGACCACTAGCCTACTCAACGCCATTGAAACGGCGGGCTATCAGCCGGTGGTGGAAAGTCTCGACATTCCCATCACCGGCATGAGTTGCGGATCGTGTGTCTCTCGGATAGAGCGAACGCTAACGAAGCTGCCCGGCATGGTGGAAGTAAGTGTCAACCTCGCCACCCAAAAAGCCTTCGTTCGTTTCCTGCCGGGAGCCGTTTCGTTACCGCGTATTCAGCATGCCATCCGCGAAGCAGGCTATGAACCACAGGATACCGATACGCCGCCATCAACGGACAGCGAGGACCGGGAGAGAGCCGAGCTTCGCCGCCGAGTCGTGCTCGCGGCAATATTTACGATTCCGGTGGTCATCATCGCCATGGGGAAAATGATTCCCGCCTTTGACACGCTTTTGACGAGTCTAATGCCGCATCGCGGCTGGATGGGCGTTGAGTGGTTATTGGCCACACCGGTGCAGTTCTATGCTGGTGCACGCTTCTATCGCGTCGGCTTCGCCGAACTCCGGCATTTTAATCCGGGCATGAACAGCCTCGTTATGATCGGATCGAGCGCTGCCTATTTCTATTCGGTCGCCGCCCTGCTGGTGCCCGCGCTCTTCCCCGTCGGAACCGCCGTGAGCTATTTCGAAGCGGCGGCGGTCATCGTGACGCTAATTCTGCTCGGTCGCTATTTTGAACACATTGCCAAGGGCCGCACCTCCGAAGCTATCAAGAAGCTTCTGCAATTACAGGCGAAAACTGCCCGCGTCATCCGTGAGGATGAAACCGTCGAGCTGCCTATCGACGCCGTCGTCACGGGCGATCGTATTTTGGTTCGCCCAGGGGAGCGTGTTCCAGTAGATGGCATCGTTGAGGAGGGCCACTCCTACGTTGATGAGTCGATGATCAGCGGTGAGCCAGTGCCGGTCGTCAAACAGAAGGATTCCGAAGTCGTCGGTGGCACTATCAACAAGAACGGTGCACTTACCTTTCGGGCCACGCGAGTCGGTGCCGACACTGTCTTGTCGCAGATCGTCAAGATGGTGGAAACGGCCCAGGCGGAGAAGCCCCCAATTCAGCAATTAGCCGACAAGGTTGCCGGTGTGTTTGTACCCGTGGTCATCGCTATCGCCGCGATTACCTTTGCACTCTGGTTCGCTTTCGGACCGTCGCCGTCTTTGTCCTTTGCCTTCGTCACTACCGTTAGTGTACTGCTAATTGCCTGCCCCTGTGCGATGGGCCTGGCTACCCCAACGGCCATCATGGTCAGTACCGGGAAAGGGGCCGAGATGGGAGTGCTATTTCGCAAAGGGGCGGCGCTTGAGACGCTGGCCAAGATGAATACGGTGGTGCTGGACAAGACCGGCACTTTGACCCAGGGGCGCCCCGAACTGACCGACTTCGAAGCAATTAACGGTCATGAAAACGACGTGCTGCGACTGGTCGCGGCAGTGGAAGCTCAAAGCGAGCACCCCATCGCCGAAGCTATTGTACAGGGCGCCAAGGCCCGTGGGCTGGAATTACCCTCGGTCAGTCGCTTTAGTGCCGAGCCTGGCTACGGCATTGAAGCCGAGGTCGACGGCCGCTTGGTACATGTGGGAGCTGATCGTTACATGCATCGGCTGGAAATCGAGCTCGGCCAGGCAGAAACACGCGCCAAGGTGTTTGCCGAGAACGCCAAGAGCCCGCTCTATGCCGCGGTAGACGGTCAGCTTGCTGCAGTCATCGCGGTGGCGGATCCCCTCAAGGAGGGCTCTGCCGACGCTATCACAGCACTCAAAGCGCAAGGGTTGGAGGTGGCCATGCTCACCGGCGATAACCGTGCCACTGCCGATGCTATCGCCCGACAGGTTGGCATCCAGCAGGTTCTCGCTGAGGTGCTGCCCGACCAGAAAGCGGCAGAGATCCGGCGTCTCCAGGCGGAGGGCAAGCGTGTCGCTTTTGTGGGGGACGGGATCAACGATGCACCCGCTTTGGCCCAGGCCGACGTGGGCATTGCGATCGGTACTGGCACCGATATCGCCATCGAGTCCGGCGATGTGGTGCTGATGAGTGGCGATTTGCGAGGCATCGTCAATGCCACGGCGCTCTCCAAGCGCACCCACCGGACCATTATCAGCAATTTCGTCTGGGCCTATGGCTACAACGTAGCGCTAATCCCCGTGGCGGCGGGCATGCTCTATCCGTTCATCGGCGTATTGCTCAGCCCCATGCTGGCGGCGGCGGCCATGAGCGTTTCCAGTGTCTTTGTGCTGACTAACTCGTTGCGGCTACGCCGTTTCACGCCAGATACCGGCAATGCCACACCACGTCCAAACGATGCTGTTCATCGCGCCTAAACCAAACACCGTAGTGTTAAAGAGGAATTCAAAATGATGGGAAGTGATAGTTGCATGTGGGGTATGGCGGGGATGGGCCTAATAGCGATCTTGTTGATTATTGCACTGGGGCTTGGTGTTGCTGCGCTTATCAAGCACCTGTTTTTTAATAAGAAGCACTAAAACCAGCCAGTAAATGTGATCGACCTAATCCCTTGGAAAAACAGTAATTGATAAAGAGAGCATTCATGAGGCATATCCTACATTCTACTTATTACCTAGCCGCTGCAGGTCTGTTAGGTCTTATTACGTTGCCTGCGTTGGCGCAGGAAGCAGGAACCGATGCCAATGAGAGTCATCAGGCCGGCATTGCCGCTAATACTGAGTCTCCCTTGCCCAAGACGATTACCGTGTTGGTGGATCAAGGGTTCACATTCCATGGCATCTTCGAAGCGCCTGACGACCTCCAAGGCTATGCCTTGTCTTATGATAATGAGCCTATGGCGGCTTATATTTCTTCCTCTTCCGACTATGCCGTCATTGGTACGTTAATCGACCCCCAGGGCAATGCCGTCATGGAAAGCCAGCTTCAGGCTCTGGTGCTGGAACCCATGCTGGAAGCTGCCTGGAGTGCGTTTGAAAACACTCGTTTTATCTCGGAGGGGAATGATGATGCATCGCATATTGTTTACACACTAACAGACCCCAACTGCCCCTACTGCAACGCACTCTGGAAGAATTCACGCCCGCTAATCGAGCAAGGCGTACTACAGCTTCGTCACGTGCTGGTCGGCGTGCTATCAGAGGACAGTCTTCGCAAAGCTGCCGCAATCCTTGAAGCCGACAATCCGGCTAGCGCTCTCGAAACCCATGAATTGGAATTTCGCAATGGCGGCATAAAACCGGTGGAGCCGTCGGAGGAGAGTCAAGCGCTGCTCAGAAAGCATGCCCAGATCATGCGCGAGGCCGGTGCTACAGGGACGCCGACCAGCTACTACCGTGATGAAGCCGGGAAAGTACAGCGTATCAATGGTGCAGTGTCGACCGACCAGCTTCGCGAAATATTGGGTGTTGAATGATACTCCATCACGGTACAGGGCTGAGATGACATGTCTCCCTGCTCCCCACAACTGAGATGGACATGGCAACCAAGCTTAGTGTAAAGCAAAAGCTCTTTTTGGGGCTCTCTCTACTGATGGGCTTGGCGTCCCTCTATTGGATCCTGATGGAGACCGGCGCCTTGTCGGTCTTGACCGATAAGCAGGCCTTGCGTGAATGGGTTGATGGGTTGGGCGTCTGGGGGCCATTGGCCATCATCTTTATGATGATTACGGCCATTGTCATGAGCCCGATCCCCAGTGGTCCGATTGCCATGGTGGCCGGTGCGATCTACGGCCCAGTTTGGGGAACGGCCTATGTCGTTATCGGTGCCGAAGCCGGCGCTCTGCTCGCTTTCTGCATTGCTCGTTTGCTCGGCTATGAGGTAATGCAACGCTGGTCGCGTACGCGTCCCATCCTTAACTGGCTGGGGAAGGAACGCTCTCAAACCGGCTTGATGCTCATCGTTTTTGCATCCCGATTGGTGCCCTTCATTTCGTTTGATGCCATCAGCTACGCGGCAGGTATTACACCCCTGTCCTTCTGGCGCTTTTTGATCGCCACATTGGCCGGCGTAATCCCCACGGCGTATCTGATCGTCAAGTTCGGCGAAGTGCTAATTACCGCCGACTCCCGTGGTCTCACGATCGCGCTGGTCCTCATCAGTGGCATCACATTGCTGCCGCTGCTGGCGAAACGCCTATGGGCTCGGAAGCCATGACCGATGCAACCTAGTGCTCCAAATCAACTTCCGTAAGCACTAACAATGCTCAGCAGGCACTTACCCGCTACTACCTGTGAGACGTATACGTGAAATCTCGGACATTGCTATTTTTACCCCTATTGGGCTTTTTTGGTTTGAGCTTTTTCTTTTATCAGGGCTTATCAATGGATCCTAGCGCCAGAGATTCCCCCTTGTTAGCTCAGCCGTTTCCGGCCTTCAACCTGACGACGCTGGAAGACCCCTCAAGGGTCGTTGATGAATCTCTTTTTAAAGATAAGGTGACATTGGTCAATGTTTGGGGAGAGTGGTGCCCCACTTGCAAGCATGAAATGCCGCAGTTATTGGACTTAGCCGCGCGAGGCGTCCGCTTGGTTGGCATCAACTACAAGGATACCCAGGCAAAGGGACTCGAGTTTCTTGACGAGTTTGGGAATCCTTTCGAAGTCAATATTTTTGATCCAGAGGGTAACCTAGGTTTTGAGCTAGGTGTTTATGGCGCACCCGAAAGCTATCTGGTCGATACCGAGGGCACTATTCGTTACAAACATACAGGTTACATAACTTCTGAAGATGTTGAGCGAGTCATCCAGGAAGTCGAGAAGTGGAAACGATAAAACGGCTCTTAAGACGCAATAATTTTTGTTGATGACTCCAACAGTAACGATTGATTAAGGAAGATACATGCTGCAATACCCTCAAATCGACCCGATCGCCATCGCCATAGGCCCTCTTCAGATTCACTGGTATGGCTTAATGTATGTAATCGGGCTAGTGGCCGCTTGGTGGTTGGGTCGGCGTCGCGCCCACCGACTCGGCCTAAGCCACGATGATATAGGCGACCTGATCTTCTACGCCGCCATCGGCATCATCGTTGGCGGCCGCCTTGGCTATGCACTGTTTTACGGGCTCGAACAACTGCAAGCCAACCCCCTTTGGTTACTAAAAATCTGGGAAGGAGGCATGAGCTTTCATGGCGGCCTTGCCGGTGTGTTAGTGGCTGCCTGGCTGTTTGCTCGCAAACATCAACTGGCTTTTATTCAACTGACCGACTTCATTGCTCCGTTAGTCCCCATCGGCCTGGGAGCGGGTCGCCTCGGGAACTTCATCAATCACGAGTTACCGGGGAGAGTTAGTGATGTACCTTGGGCAATGGTGTTTCCATCCATGATGGAGCTGGGCCCAGAGCCACGGCATCCTTCGGCTCTCTACGAGTTTGCCCTTGAAGGTGTCGTGTTGTTTGCCGTGCTGTGGTGGCTATCGCGCCGACCACGTCAGCGGGGCCTCATCTCTGGGCTGTTCCTGCTTCTGTATGGAGCCTTCCGTTTCATCGTAGAGTTCGTGCGCCTCCCCGACCCTCAGTTGGGATTCATCGCTTTTGGCTGGTTAACCATGGGGCAGCTACTGACACTACCAATGATCGTCGCGGGCTTTGCTCTGGTCGCTTGGTCCAGAGGTCAGCCAATGGATAAGCCAAAGGCGGCGTTAAACTCATGAAACAAGTCTTCGCTTTTCTAACGGTGGCACTCTTTATAGTCACCCCGGTAGCGGCACGTGAAGAGATGTTTGAGGTTGGTGACAAAAGTTCCCCCTTTAACCGTTCGCCCCAACGTGACTTTCTACCGGCTAAAGAAGCCTTCCGAACCACCGCCTGGCGAGACGATGATCGAGTTTATATCGGCTTCACCGCCGCCGAAAATTACTACCTTCACCGGCATCAGTTCGCGATTGAGAGTCTCTCTCAAGATATCAATTTCGGTGAGTTGGCTTTGCCGCCTGGCGAGCCAATGTCGCACGCGTCTTTAGGGAACATTAACGTTTTCTACGATCAGGTGTTGGTGAGTGCGCCCATAGAGGCGAGCGACACCGTTACCGGGCCGCTGGCCATCATGGTGACCTTTCAGGGCTGTTCCAACCAAGGACTCTGCTATCCACCCGAACAGGTCGAACTCGTCTCATCGTACGGTTCGCCTCCGGCGGCCTTCACTATCAGCCCCTCCCGTGATACGGCGGGTAGCTCCAAAGGAGCCCCTTAAATGAATCCCGCCGACATGAGCCTGCCGCCGCTGGCGGCGGCCTTCGTCTTCGGCTTGCTGGGGGGCGCGCACTGTATCGGCATGTGTGGCGGCATCATGAGTGCCCTGACCTTTGCTGTGCCCCCCAGCATGCGACAGCCGAGGCGTTTAGCAGGTCTGTTGCTCGGCTATAATTTAGGTCGTATCAGCAGCTACATGATCGCTGGTGCCTTGGTGGCCCTGCTCGGTTCCGTGCTCAACCATGCACTGGACAGCTTCGCCCTGGTGTTGCGTATCCTGGCGGCGGTCATGTTGATACTAATGGCACTGTATATCGCCAACTGGTGGAAGGGCTTGCTACGTATCGAGGCACTGGGGCGCGTCCTGTGGCGCCGCATCGAACCAATAGGCCGTCGCTTGATGCCTGTTGTAAAAGTACCCCAAGCATTCGCACTTGGCTCGCTATGGGGCTGGATGCCCTGTGGGCTAATCTATTCGATGCTGGCCTGGAGTCTTGCTGTAGCCGAGCCATTGCGTGCCGCCGCGATGATGGGGGCCTTTGGGCTCGGCACCTT